>DAINCA010000022.1:0-17384 GCA_036732645.1 Allosphingosinicella sp. | reverse complement strand
CAGCAGTTTCATGTCAGATCACCAGTGCCTTCGGCCGCTTGCGAAGCCAGAACGATACGAACATCCGGGTCACCGTGACGGCAGTGTAGACCGAAGTGACGATGCCGATCATCAGAACGATCGCGAAACCGCGGACCGGACCCGAGCCGAAATAGAAGAGCAGGACGCCGGCGATGACGTTGGTGACGTTCGCGTCGAAGATCGCCGACTGCGCTTCGGAATAACCATGCTCGATGGCGGCGATGATGGTCCGCCCGCGCCTTTGTTCTTCGCGGATTCGCTCGTTGATGATGACGTTGGCGTCGACGGCGGCGCCGACGGTGAGGACGAAACCGGCAATGCCCGGCAAGGTCAGCGACGAGTTCATGATCGCCATCGTCGCGAGAATGATCGTCACGTTGAGCAGGATGGCGATGTCGGCGTAAAGGCCGAACCGGCCGTAGGTGATCAGCATGAAGATCAGGACGAGGCCGCTGCCGATGGCCATGGCGATGATCCCGAGCCGGATGGAATCGGCGCCGAGTTCTGGGCCGACCGTCCGTTCCTCGACCACGGTCAGCTCGACCGGCAGCCTTCCCGAGCGAAGCGAGATGGCGAGCTGGTCCGCCGTCTCGACGGTGAAGCTGCCGGATATCTGCGCCTGTCCGCCAAGGATCGGCTCGTTGATGTTCGGCGCCGAGATGACGACGTTGTCGAGGATGATCGCGAACGGCTTGCCGACATTCTGCTGGGTGACGCGTGCGAAACGCTGGCTGCCGGTGCCGTCGAAAGTGATGTTGACCACCGGCCGGCCGTCGGTCGAGTCGAAGCCCTGGCGGGCGTCGGCAATCTGGTCGCCGGTGATGATGGCTCGCCGCTGGACGGCGATCCGGGCGCCTTCGCCCCCTTCCGGATAAGCGAGGACCTGGCTTCCGACCGGCGCTCGGCCCGATTGCAGCTGCTCGGGTGTCGCCGTGAGGTCGACGAGCTTGAACTCGAGCCGGGCCGTGCGCCCGATCAGATTCTTCAGCGCTTCGGGATCCTGAAGCCCCGGGACCTGGACCACGATCCGGTTCGATCCCTGGCGGATGATGGTCGGCTCGAGCGTTCCAAGCGCGTTGATCCGCCGGTCGATGACGTCGCGGGCGGTGTTCATCGCCTCGTCGATCGCCGCGTTCAGACCGGCTTCGGTCGGACGAAGCACGATCCTCGTCGTGTCGACGATGTTGACCGACCAGTCCCGCTGGCCGCTGAAGCCGGTCGGCTGGGTCAGGTTGTAGACGATCTCGCGCGCGGCATCGACCTGGCGCGCGTCGCGGACGAGAAAGCTCAACTGGCCGTTGGCGGTGGAAACCTCGCCGACCCGGATTCGAGGGCTGGCATTGCGCATCTCGCGCGAAACCACTTCCTCCATCGCCTCCAGCCGGAGCCGCCCGACATCGTCGGTCCGCGCCTCGAGCAGCAACTGGCTGCCGCCGGCAAGATCGAGGCCGAGACTGATCTGGGGGCTGAGCCAGCCGGGCATCTGCTGGGCGACGCGCTCCGGCAGGAAACTCGGAATCGCATACCAGATACCGACGGCGAGGCTGAGGCTGACCAGCCAGATCTTCCAGCGGGGAAAGTCGAGCATGATCAGGCTTGGTCGTTCGCGGCTTTGGCGCCATGCGGGCGAACTTCGCTCAGCATGGTCTTGATGACCTTTACGCGCGTCCCCGGCGCAAGCTCGAGTTCGACTTCGAACTCGTCGACCTTGGTGACCTTCCCGATCAATCCGCCGCTGGTGATAGCGGTGTCACGAGGCTTCACCGCGTTGATCATCTCCGTATGCTGCTTCATCCGCCGTTGCTGCGGCCGGATCAGCAGGAAATAGAAGATCACGAAGATGAGCAGCAAAGGGAAGATGGTGACGAAGAAGCCCCCGGCTCCTCCGGCTGCGGATGCGCCGCTCGCGGCGTAAGCTGGAGTTTCGAACATAGGTTCCTACCTGGGATGGATCGGCGCGTCGGTGAGCGCGCGGGAAAAGCGCGTGGCGACTATCATGGGTATGGCCGGTTGCCAAGGCAAGGACAGGGCCGCGCCAATGCGTGGCGAGCCTTGCTCCGATCAGCTCCGTGGCGGCAGGATGATGAGGGTCGAGGTTCCGTGGGCAAGCAATTTGCCGTCGGCAGATTCCAGCTTGGCTTCGGCGGTCGCGATCTGGCGGCCGCGGCTCAGGACCCGCCCTTCGCAGCGGACGACCGCGCCTTCGGGCGCGATCGGACGGACGAAGTTCACCTTGGTTTCGACCGTCGTGTAACCGAACCCCGCCTCGAGCTCGGTATGAAGCGCGCAGCCGGCGGCGCTGTCGATCAGGGTCAAAGCCCAGCCGCCATGGATGAATCCCAATGGGTTGAGCAGAGCCGGAGACGAGCGACCCTCGAACACCGCCTTTCCCGGCTCCGCTTCGACGAGGAGGAAGCCCATCGTCTCGCCGATCGGCGCAGCCGGAAAGCGGCCGGCGATCATCGCCCTCAGAAAGTCGAGGCCGGAATAGGCGGCCATCGCCTCGCGCGGCGTCACCCCGAAGCTGACCTCATCGTTCATCCTGTCGCCTCCCGGTTGCCGATCGCAACTAGGCTTGTTTTTGCCCTCGATCAAAGGCGGAGGCTCGCCTTGCCTTGGCGCCAAGCCGGGCCTACATGGCCGCCTCTGGTCGGGGCGTAGCGCAGCCTGGTAGCGCATCACACTGGGGGTGTGGGGGTCGCTGGTTCGAATCCAGTCGCCCCGACCATTGATTTCGGCAGTGTGGACACCGAACCGCGGGAGGCAGTTTCGGCAATCGCCCCGCGAAATCCGACTCGATGATCTGAATCAACGCGGTCGGGGCTCCGCGCGGCAAGGATGGATCAGGAGGGTTTCATGACCTCACCCGATTCAGGCCGCTACAATCTTGCATCCATCGTCCTTCACTGGCTGACCTTGCTCGTCATCGTCGCCGTCTATGCCGCCATAGAGTTCCGCGAATTCTATCCCAAGGGAAGCGCGCCGCGCGAAGCCCTCAAGCATTGGCACTTCATGCTCGGCCTCTCGGTTTTCGGGCTGGTCTGGCTGCGTATCGCCGCACGATTATTGTGGCCCGCGCCCCGGTCGACGACGGCGTCGACCTGGCAGCAGGCAACGGTCTCTATCGTTCACATCGCCCTTTACGCGCTGATGATCGGAATGCCGATCGCTGGCTGGCTCATCCTCAGCGCGGAAGGCGATGCCATACCCTTCTTCGGGCTCGAACTGCCGCCACTCGTCGGTCCGAACGAGGCTTTGGCTGAACGGACCGAGGAGCTTCACAAACTGGGCGGGACGATCGGCTACTGGCTCATCGGCTTTCACGCGGCTGCATCCTTGATCCACCAATATATATTGAAGGATCGGATATTCGCGCGGATGGTGCCTTTGCGCGATTAGGTCAGCGGCGGGATTTCGACCCCTTCGCGTTCATTGTCCCAGATCATGGCGACGATCCGCCAGCCCCGATCCGGGTCTCTGAACAGCTGGATGCTGTTGATCCCGCGCCGCTCGATCTCCGGATCATCGGGCGATCTCTTCGCCTCATAATGGCTCCAGACATGGGCGACATTGCCGAACAGGTCGATCCGGCGGCCGATTTCGACTTCGTAGAAAGGGTTCGCCGCGAAATAAGGCGTCGTGTCGCGCCGGTAATCGTCCAGCCCCATCATCTTCATCATTGGCCGGCCCGTATCGTCGATCCAGGTCCGGATCTGCCGAGCGTCCGGGTGGAAGCTGTTCGACTGCCGCGACCAGTCGCGCGGCCCCTTCGGGCCGGAGATCATCGCATATATCTCGTCGATCACGGCCCCGATGGCGGCCCGATCCTCGGCCATTTCAGATCGCTCCATCGTTACGGTTCCCGGGCCGCAGCTGGCTGGGGATCGAGCAGATTGACGTGCCGGCTGGCGACAAAGCCGGTAGTGCCGTCGCACAATTGCGCGGACCACCAATCGCCATCCTGTCCCGGAGCGATCCGGAAGATCTCGTCGGGACCGATCGCCGTGAGCTGGGGCGCATTTGGGGACGGGCCACCTCGAAGCCAGAGCGGCTTGTCGCTTCGAACCGGCGTCGCGCGAAGCGTGAAGCCGGTCTGCGCGATATCCGGCATTCGCGTGCAGTTGCGCCCGGACCCGCCGGGCACGAGCAGAAGGATGAAGGCGACGGCCAAAGTGGCCAGGATGGCGAGGCCGGCGATCAAGAGCGGCCAGCGCGCTTTTCGGCGGGGCGCAACCGGCGGTTCGGCCTGAGGCGGAGACGGTGCCGGCGCGGGGCGCGGCACTTGTGAGTGAGCGGCGCCGAGCCTTTGTCCGATCACTTCGACGAGATAATCGAGATGCCGCTCCATCGGCGGTTCGTAGGCATCGAGCCAGTGCGCCGAGCTGATGAAGAATTCGAGCGATTTGGAAGGCTGAACATTCTGGATCCGGAACGGGATGATGGCAAGCCCGGCATTGGCCGCGCGCTCCGTCTCCCGCCTGACCTGGGCGGAATCGACGCTTGCCGAGGAGAAGACGAGCAGGAAGATCCGGCTCTGGCGAATGGCGTCGACGATCGCTTCGCCATAGTCCTGGCCCGGCAATATGTCCCTCGGCGCCATCCAGCAGCGGAAGCCCGCTTGCTCGATCCGGTCCCGCGCCGCCTCGGCGACGATCCGGTCCTTTGACGAATGGCTGATGAAGACGTCGGCCAGATGCAATTCCCCCGGGATTTCTTAATCGGCTCCTGCCCCGGGCGCCAGTGTCGAAGCCGAGTCTCTGGGATTCGGAGACGCCGGCTTTCGGCCAAGGCTCTCCGCGCGAAGTACCGGCCCGTACAAACGGGCGATTCCGATCAAGGCGATCCCCAGGCCAAGGAAGGACAGGATCCGCAACAGGCCTTCCAGCTCCGAAGCGTCGACGAGGAACACCTTGAAGATCGTGGCGGTGAGCAGCAGCAGCCCGGCGAGCCGAAGCGCCTTGTCCGGGAGGCGGATGCCGGCCACCAGCAGAAGAATGGAGACGACCAGGCCGGCCAGCGAATAAAAGTAAAATTCGGCGATCGGCAATTCGGGGCCGTTCAGATACGCGCCCTGGAACAGCTGTCGGACCAGGAGCGCGACGCCGACGATCAGGGCCGCGAGGAAAGCCGTGAGCCAGAAGCCGGAGCGAGTCGCCAGGTCCGCCCGGCGTCGGGCCGAATAGAGCCAGAAGGCGCTGAGCAGGAAAGCGGGAAGGATCAGGTTCAGGATCGGCCAGGTGCCGACCCATTGTGCCGTCCACGCGGGATTGTGGACCAACATGTCGAACCAGATCAATCTCGCCGCGGCGATGAAGGTGAGCATGTTCCCGCTTTGACGCAATATATCCGGCTCGATCCGCGGTAACCGGATGTAGCCACCCGCGAGCAGCCACCCCAACAGGAACAGGGCCTGGGTGACGATCGTCCGCTCGACCATCCCACGCGCCGCGAAATCCTCCGCGCTATCGAGGCCGAAGGCCTGTTTGAACCAGACATAGACAGCGGCGATGAGGAACAGGCCGGCGACGGCGGGGAGAGCCCGCCGCGCCCCCAGCGGCAGCGGCGGCAGCGTGTAACGGAGCGCCGCCAGCAGGAGCGCCGGAAGAACCAAGGCGAACAAGGCATCGGCTGCGTCCGGCAAGTCCACCGCCAGCACCGGCTCCCCGACGAGAGCGGTGAGCGCCGCGATGCTCAGCTCCGGAACCATCCACACGGCCCGCGCGACCCCGATAATGGCCGTCAGCGAAGCGACGATGGCGAGAGCGAGATCGCCGAAGCGCCGCGATGCGAGAGCGATGCCGACCGCGACCAGAAGCCAGAAGGCGGCGACCAGATCGGACGGGACGAGATCCCAGACCGCCGCTCCGCCGAGCAAGGCCGCGGTCGATCCGGCAACCAGCAAGGTCAGATCCGCCGGCGGCTGCGAGGTGGCACGCTGACGATTCATCCAGACCAAAGCGACCGGGCCGATGGCCAGGAGAGCCGCGGTCAAGCCCCAGGCCCAGCTTTCGAGCAATTCGAAGCGGGCTGCTCGAGCGATCAGCAGCGGCCCGGCGAGCCCGACACAGGCGACGACCGTCCACAGCAAATCCCGCTTCCAGGTCGCGAGCACGAGTCCGCCGATGCCGAACAGGAGGATGGCGCCGATCGTCGCGGCCGGAACCATCGGATCGACGCCCGTCGTCGCCTTGGCAAGCAGGAGCATCAGGGCCAGAGCCAAAGCGATCGGAGGCGCGATTCGATATTCCGGGCGAATGACCGCCAGGGCGAGGCTCGCGGCACTCAGGATGCCGAACAGGACCCAGGCTTCCGCGCCGAGATCGAGGCGGGCCACCAGCACGGCCAACTGGACGATGCCGATCGCCAGGGGCTGGATAAGCTTGAGCTCGCGGCCGGTTCCCGGGCGGAACAAGGCGGCGGCGACGGCCAGGAGAATGATGAACAGGCCGGCCGCGACCGCGTCGGCCGGTTCGCGGCCGAGCAGAAAGGCCGTCCAGAGGAAGCTCAAGCCGACCGCCGCGGCGGCAAGCCACGTCCAGCCGCGTCGCCACGCGATCAGGAAGATCGCCAGGTTGAGCAAGGCCAGATAAGCGAGCAGCGACACGGCGCCGGCATTGGGATCGCCCACAAGCCAGGGCGTGAGAAAGCCGCCGACCAGGCCCATCAATGCAGTCGGCGCGCCATGGCGAAGCGAAAGGATCAGCGCGCCGCCGGTGATCGCGAGCATCGCCCCTGACGCCGTTCCGGTGCCGATCAGTCCGTAAAGAACGTGGCTTCCATAGGCGGTCGCATAGAGGATCGCGAGGCCGGCTCCGACCAGAGCCTGAGCAATTCGCGGATCGTCCGAAAGCCAGCGGCCGGCGCGGGCATATTCGCCGGCACCGATGCACAGGAGCCCGAGCAAAGCCGCGGCGACCATCCTGAGCTCGGGAGTCACCAGGCCGATCTCGATCGTGTAGCGGACCAGGAAGACTCCGGCGACGACAAGGGCGATTCCGCCGAGCCAGACCAATAGCCTTCCGGCGACGAGGTTCTCGAACAATCCGCTCAGGCTCGCGCGCTCGTCTTTCTCCTCTTCGGCATCGTCCAGGTGGATCACCTGGTCGGGCTGCGAATCCTTGGGGGGCGGTCCTGCCCGATCGGCAGGCATTTGCACCGTGGGGCCGGCAGCGGCGGGGGAAAGCTGGGTCGTCGCCACGAGCGAAGGGTCCGGCTGATGTGGCGCATCGGCGGCGCCGCCGCTTATTGGGTGGTCACGCTCGAGCCGGGCCAGCCGGTCTTCGAGCTGCCGCACGCGCGACCACATGACCATGAGGCCAGTGCCGATGATGACGAGCAGCAGCAATTCCATGCCAGGCCCCTCGCTGGTCCTTCAACCTTGGCCTGGGAAGGCCGTCTGTCCGTTCAACTAGCGCCTGCCGCCGCGGCGCGGAAGGGCGGGTCGGCGGCGCTTGCGCATCACCAACGTCGGCCAGTCGCCTCGGTCTATCGTGAACAGGGTCATCATATCGTGCCGGCGATAGGCCGCCGCGACCCGCGATTGCTGATGATCGAGCAGACCGGCTAGGATCAAATGTCCCCCCGGCTCAACGGCGCCGGCGATCGCATGGGACATCTCCACCAGGGGCCCGGCGAGGATATTGGCGATGATGAGGTCGTAAGGCGCCCGGGCTTCGAGCCGTGCATGGTCGAGGCCGGCGGCGACGATCAGTTCGAGCCGCCCGGGAGCCCGGCCGAGGGGGATGTCGTTTATCCCGGCATTTTCCGCCGCGACTTCGATGGCGACCGGGTCGATGTCGGAAGCGACCGTCCGCGCTGCCGGCCACAACCGCATCGCCGCGAAAGCGAGAAGGCCGGTGCCGGTGCCGAGATCGGCGACATCGGAGAATCGGGCGCCATGGCGTTTGAGGCGATCGAGCGCGAGCAGGCAGCCGGTGGTCGTTTCGTGCTGGCCGGTACCGAAGGCGCGGCCCGCATCGACCTCGAAAGGGATCGTCCCCGCGGGGATCCGTTCGCGATAAGCGGGCGTGTGGACGAAGAAGCGGCCGGCGTGGATCGGTTCGAGCCCCTGCTGGCTCAATGTCACCCAGTCCTGATCCCTTATCGCCTCGATCTCCGGAACGGCCCCTTTCGCGCTCGGTACCAGCGACCGGAGCAGGTCCAGATCCGCCTTGTTCGGCTCGCGGTCGAAATAAGCGTCCAGCCGCCAGTGGTCGGGGCGGGATGGATCGACTTCACTGGTCATCAGCACCGGCGGCGTGTCCATGCGGGCGAATTCGGCGATGTCGTCCTTGAGACGGTCCGCTTCGGCGCGGCTGCAGGGGAGGGTAGCCTTCCAGCTGCTCATTATCAGCGGACGAAGCTCGCGCCATTGACGTCGATCACCGCCCCGGTCGCGGAAGGGGGCGCCTCGAGCGCGAGCCAGCGGACGGTTTCGGCGACTTCCTCGGCTGCGGCCGGCCGGCCGATCGGCAGATCGCCCAGCGAGGCAAGTCCGCCGCGGCTCTGAATATATTCGTCGACCATGCCGGTCACGGTGAAGCCAGGACAGACGGTGAAAGCGTAGATCCCTTCGCCGGCATAAGCCCGGGCGATGGTCTTCGACATCGCCACCATCCCGGCCTTGGACGCGGCGTAGTGCCAATGGTCGGGGCTGTCGCCGCGATAGGCGGCGCGGCTGGAGATGTTGACGATCCGGCCGCCGCCCTTGCGTTCGCGGAAATGAAGGACGGCGAGGCGGCACAGATCGGCCGAGGCGCGAAGATTGACTCGCAAGGTCCGTTCCCAGGATTGTTCCCAGGCCTGATCATCGGATGTCACGTCTGCCGCCTCGAAGATTCCGGCATTGTTGACGACGACATCGATCCGGCCATCCAATGCGGCCATCGCTTCCCACCACAAGGCCGTAGCCCCCTCCGGGTCCGAAAGATCGGCGGCGATCCGTCCGTCGCCTCCGGTTGAGCTGTGGCCGACGACTTTTTGCCCTTCGAGGGCGGTTGCGATCGCTGCACCGATGCCGCGGCTGGCGCCGGTCACCAGGACATGGAGTGGTTCCGTGATGATGTCTGACATGGAAGCGGGCGATAGGCCCGCCGGCCGCGTCAGGGAAGCAAGATCAAGACTTATCCTGCAAAGGTTCGGACGAAGCGTCCGGCGGTCGTCTTGAACCGCGCCATCTCCTCGTCGACTTCCGAGAAATTCTTTTCGACCTCGTCGATCTCGGCGGCGACATTCTCCGTATCGCTGCGGATGGCCGCGATCGTCGACGACATGGAATCGGCGGCCAATGCGGTTTCATCGACGGCGGCCGTGATCATGGTGACCGTCTGCGCCTGCATCTCCATCGCCTGGCGGATCCGGTCGGCACTGGTCTGGACTTCCTCGACGGTCGTCTGGATCGAGTCGTTCGCGTCGACCGTCTGCTTGGTCGCTTGCTGGATGGCGGCGATCTTGGTGGTGATGTCGTCGGTGGCGCGGGCCGTCTGGCTGGCAAGGGACTTCACTTCCTGGGCGACGACCGCGAAGCCTCGGCCGGCATCGCCGGCACGGGCGGCCTCGATCGTGGCATTGAGCGCGAGCAGATTGGTTTGGCCGGCAATGTCACGGATGAGTCCGAGAATCGACTCGATCGCCTCGACATGGGCGGACAAAGCCTGGCTCACCTGAACCGCCTGGCAGGCCTGCTCGCCGGCGCGCGTTGCGACGCCGGCCGCGACTTCCACTTCGCTCCGGGCTTCCTCGATCGCCATGATCAGGCCGGCGGCGGTCTGAGCCGCCTCGCGCATCGCCACTGCGGATTGTTCGGCTGCGGCGGCGACCTCGCTGGTCTTGCCGAGCATTCCGCGTGCTGCTGCGCTCGCCTCGGCAGCCTGGGTCCGGACCTTGCGGCTGCCGCTGGTGGTGCGCTCGACCACGCTCATGATCTGCTTGTTGAATTCCGCGCCTTCATTGCTTCGCCGCTCCCGTTGGGCGGTCGCCCGGAGCCGGTCATAATGGGCTCCGTACACGTCGACCTCGAGCAGGGTGACGCGGGTGCACGCATTGGCAAGGCGGACCTGGACGGCCTCGTCCCGTACTTTCGCCGAGACGATCGCCTGGCCCACGTTGGAGGCGGCGGCGATCCCGGCATAAAGTATCGTCAACGGGACGTTGGCCGCACTCGCCGCAGCGACATATTGCCCAGCCATTTCGACCCAATCCGGATCGCGAAGCCGGGCAAACTTGGCCTCGACATAGGGGATGATCCGCTGCGTCAGGGAGTCGATCTTGGCTTCGTCCAGCGGAACTGGGAGGCCTGGCGAGCGCGCATATTCAACCCAGAACTGGCGGGCGACCTTCTCTTTTTCCGGTTCGATCAGCGCCCAGATCTCGCGGCAGTCCGCCTCGAGCGTATTCTCGCGGTCGAACACCTGGATCCGATCCTCGAGCCTGACCTCGTCGTCGCGTCCGTTGCTGCCCTTCATTACCCTGACTTCCCTCTCGCGGCACCTGTTCAGGGCCGTGGTAAGGGCCGACTGGTTAAGATCATGTTAGTTATCGACCTTTCGTTCGCGGGTCCGAACGCTTTTGTGGACCTAACATGGATCAGGTGCGTTCAACCGCCCGGAAACCGATTCTCCCCGGTCTCCTTGTACCCACGGGGCGTCCGTGTCCTTCCGCAGCGGACGCCCCAATCGGGAACCCGCACGAATGGACGTGAGCAAAGGACAAACTCCAGCCGGGACATCCGGATATGCTGCCGAAGCCGCGCATTACTTCCTGTGCGGCCGCTGCGGACAATATGTCGATCGCCGGCGCGCGGAGGAAGTTAGCCACCACCAGCGCCTCTCCCACCGGCCCCTCAGGCACGCCTGACCTCGTCTCCACGGTCGCTCCGTCACGACCATTGCGGCCATCGAGTCCACGCCTTAAAGCAGGCGCAGCCAAAACAGGGGGCTCCATGCATCGCAATCCAAACCGTCCAATGTCGCCCCATCTCACGATCTGGAAATGGGGACCGCACATGCTTGTCTCCATCCTCCACCGGGTAAGCGGGACGGGCCTGGCCATTTTTGGCGCAATCGCTTTCGTCTGGTGGCTTCTCGCCGTCGCGGATGGCCCGGAGGCCTATGACGGCTTCTTCGACCTCTTCACCGTCGAGAGCGGGAAGCTCAACATCCTTGGCTATGTGTTCGGCATCGGCCTGACCTGGGCGTTTTTCCAGCACGCGCTTTCGGGTCTGAGGCATTTCGTCATGGACATGGGCGCCGGCTACGAGCTTTCGACCAACAAGTTCTGGGCGATGATGACCCTGATCGGGGGGATCGTCCTCACTTTGGCCCTGTGGGCCTGGATCCTGCTCGGGAGGGGCGCATGAGCGACACCAGGATGGAAACGCCACTGGGCCGGGTTCGCGGCCTGGGTTCGGCCGAGGCCGGAGCGGAGCATTGGTGGCACGAACGGCTGACGTCGGTCGCCGCCTTCCTTCTGTTCGTCTGGTTCATCGCTTCGCTGCTTCGGCTGCCCGATCTCGACCATCGAACGGTCGCCTTGTGGCTGTCCTCGCCACTGGCCGCTGTGCCGATGATCCTCCTCATCGCCGCCACCTTCTGGCATCTGAAGATGGGGCTGCAGGTCGTCATCGAGGATTATGTCCACGAGGAAGGCAGCAAATTGTTCTGGATCACGATCCTCAACTTCCTGGCGTTGATCGGCGCGGTGACCGCCTTGTTCGCGGTTCTCAAGATCGCCTTCGCCGCCCCGGGAGGAGTCGTCTGATGGCCTCCGCCGGAGCTTCGGCCTACAAGGTGGTCGACCATCAATTCGACGTGGTCGTCGTCGGCGCCGGCGGGTCCGGGCTACGGGCGACGATGGGCGCCGCCCAGGCGGGCCTCAAGACGGCCAACATCACCAAGGTCTTCCCGACCCGGAGCCACACGGTCGCCGCTCAGGGCGGAATCTCCGCCTCGCTCGGAAACATGGGTCCGGACCATTGGACCTGGCACATGTACGACACCGTCAAGGGATCGGACTGGCTCGGCGATCAGGACGCCATTGAATATATGGTCCGCGAGGCGCCGGCGGCGGTCTACGAGCTTGAACATGCCGGAGTGCCGTTCAGTCGCACCAGCGAAGGGCGTATCTATCAGCGCGCTTTCGGCGGAATGATGCAGAATATGGGCGAGGGACCGCCGGCGCAGCGCACCTGCGCCGCCGCCGACCGCACCGGCCATGCCATGCTTCACGCGCTCTACCAGCAGAGCCTTCGCTACGACGCCGATTTCTTCATCGAATATTTCGCGCTCGACCTGATCATGGATTCCGACGGCGCCTGCCGCGGCGTCGTCGCCTTGTGCCTCGAAGATGGTTCGATCCATCGCTTCCGCGCTCAGGCGGTCGTGCTCGCCACCGGCGGCTATGGCCGCTGTTATTTCACCGCCACCTCGGCCCACACCTGCACCGGCGACGGCGGCGGAATGGTTCTTCGCGCCGGCCTCCCGCTCCAGGATTGCGAGTTCATCCAGTTTCACCCCACCGGCATCTACGGCGCCGGCGTTCTCATCACCGAGGGCGCCCGCGGTGAAGGCGGCTATCTGACCAACAGCGAAGGCGAGCGCTTCATGGAGCGTTATGCGCCGTCCGCGAAGGACTTGGCCTCCCGCGACGTGGTGTCCCGATCGATGGCGATGGAGATGCGCGAGGGGCGGGGCGTCGGCCCGCACAAGGACCATATCTACCTTCACCTCGACCATATCGACGCGAAGATACTGGCCGAGCGCCTGCCCGGAATCACCGAATCCGGCAAGGTCTTCGCCGGCGTCGACCTGACCCGCCAGCCGCTTCCCGTGACTCCGACCGTCCACTACAACATGGGCGGCATCCCGACCAATTTTCACGGCGAAGTCGTCACTCTCAAGGACGGTAATCCGGACAGCGTCGTCCCAGGTTTGTTCGCCGTCGGAGAAGCCGCCTGCGTCTCCGTCCACGGCGCGAACCGGCTCGGTTCGAACAGCCTCATCGATCTCGTCGTCTTCGGCCGTGCCGCCGGCTTGCGGCTTGGCGAGACCGTCACCGCCGGCGCGGCTCAGCCGGCTCTGCCGAAGGACGGCTCGGACCTGGCCCTCGCGAGGCTCGACAAGTTTCGCTTTGCCAATGGCGGATCACCGACCGCGGAGGTCCGCCTCGAGATGCAGCGCACGATGCAGGCCCATTGCGCCGTCTTCCGCAACGACGAGACCCTTCAGGAAGGCGTCGACAAATTGGCCAGGACCTATGAGCGGATGGCCGATCTCCACGTCACCGACCGAAGCCTGATCTGGAACACCGACCTGGTCGAGACGCTCGAGCTCGACAATCTTATCGCCCAGGCGAGTGTCACCATCGCCGGCGCCGTGAACCGCAAGGAAAGCCGTGGCGCTCACGCCCACGAGGATTATCCCGAACGCGACGACGCCAACTGGATGAAGCATACCATCGCCTGGTTCGACGGCTGGGGCGGCCAGGGCGGCGCCGTCCGCATCGACTACCGGCCGGTGCACGAATATACGCTCACTGACGACATCCAGTACATCAAGCCCAAGGCGCGGGTGTACTGACGCTCATGCGGTGGAGGACGGCTGCCACGCTGGCGCTCGTTCTCACCGCTTCCGCCGCGACTCCGCAAATCCACCGGGTGCCGGCCGCGGCGCCCTTCGATCCGGCGCAGGAAGAGCAGAGGCTGGAGTCGGCCCTTCGACTGCTGGCACCTCAACGTCCGGGAACCGTCGATGCCTATGTGATCGCGATCGCGCTCGACACCGATCCCGTTTTCGGCCGCGAGGCGAGGGAGGCCGGCGAGGTCCTCGAGCGCCGCTTCGATGCCGCTCGAAGGACCATCGTGCTCGCGGGAACCCCGGACGAAGCCGAGCGCCCGACGCCGCGCGGGTCGCCTGGCAGCCTGTCGCGCGCCTTGTCGAGGATCGCCGAACTGATGGACGTTCAAGAGGACGTCCTCGTCTTGTACTCGACCACCCATGGCACGCCACTGGGCCTCACTTATCGTGACGGCGACCGCGAAACGGCGACGATCACACCCAAGCAGATGCGCAGCCTGCTCGATCAGAACAATATGCAGAACCGGTTGCTGATCATCAGCGCCTGTTACTCGGGCATCTTCATCCCTGGACTTCAAACGACGAACAGCGTCATCGTCACCGCTGCGTCACGTGACCGCGCCTCATTCGGCTGCATCGCCGACAATGACTGGACCTTTTTCGGCGACGCGATGATTAACCACGCGCTTCGCAAGCCGCAATCGCTGGGCGCGGCTTATGCCGAGGCCGCGGCTTTGGTGACCGAGTGGGAGAGACGGTTCGAGGTCACCCCTTCGCTTCCGCGCATCTTCCTCGGCGCCGCCAGCGCGCGGTGGCTGACGGCGCTCGAACGACGAATGCCGAGAACCGCGACCCGGCCGGTCGGCCGCCCAGCCGTAGAATCGGGCGCCGGCATCGCGGTCCAGCCCTGATCTTCGTCGAAGCTCGAAAGGCTTCCGCCGAATAATTGGCTTAATCGATGAAGGGTGCCGGCAAACAGCCCGAAAAGGGGCATTTGCCAATGAAAGCCTTGATCCTCGGGCTGGCTGCTGTGGCCGTCGCCGGCTGCGCCACCGCGTCAGAGCCGGACCGGCTGGCTTATCACCTCATTCCGGGGAGCTTCGTCGCCGATCGGGGGCCGGACGGGAACAGCGTCTTCCTCGATTCGCCTGACGGTCTGGTGCTGGTCGACACCGGGCGCCACCCGGCCCATCGCGACAAGTTGCTCGCTTATGCCCAGTCGCGCGGCCTGCCGATCGTCGCTGTCGTCAATACCCACTGGCATCTCGACCACAGCACCAACAATGCCGACATCAGGGCCGTTTACCCGCGCTCGGAGCTTTACGCGACCAACGCCATTGACGGCGCTCTCGCCGGCTTCTTTCCGCGCAGCCGCGAACTTGCCCAGCGCCACCTCGATTCGGGCCGGGCGACGCCCGAGCAGCGCGCCGAAATCCGTCGCGCCTTCGACGTCATGGATCATCCGCAGTCACTTCGGCCGACACGGCCGGTCGTCCGGTCGGCCGAACATGAGATCGGCGGCCGCCGCTTCCGGATCAATGTCGCGTCCTTCGCCGCCACCGAAGCGGATCTGTGGATGCATGATCCGCAAATCGGCCTGGTCATCGCCGGCGACCTTGTCGTCGCCCCGGTCCCGTTCATGGATACGGCTTGCCCGGAAGGCTGGCGGCGCGCGCTCGACGAACTGGCCGCAACCGAGTTCGATATTTTGATTCCGGGCCACGGCGACATCATGAGCAAGGCCCGGTTCCTGACGTGGCGCTCTGCATTCAACAATCTGCTCGACTGCGCGGCGTCCGCTCGCGAACGGCAAAGCTGCGTCGACGGCTGGCTTCGCGACGCCGGAATGTTCATCGAAGCGGGGGACGAACGAAGGATCGGCGGTGCCGTCGGTTACTATCTCGACACCAGGCTTCGCGCCTCACCGGTGGAACGAAGGCGCTATTGTTCGCCCGGGAACTTGACGACGAACCGTGCATTACGTAGGACGAACTGAGTTTCAGGAGTTGGATCATGCGCATCTTGACGGCGGCGCGAAGCCCGGCCGCAAAGCTCGGCTGGGCCATCCTGATCGCTTTTCTGCTCTCCTTCCCGCTCTTCACCGTCTGGCTGCTCGTCTACGACCGCCAGCAGCAGTCCCAGGTCGCTCTGGCCTCGATCGCGGAAGGCTGGGGCGGGCCGCAGGTTATCGGCGGTCCGTTGCTCGTCATTCCCTATCGCGCGACCGTCACCGAGACGGTGACCGAGGGCAGCCAGCAGGTCACCCGTTCGCGGGACGTCTGGCAGGAGCTGACGCTTTCACCCGAGCTGTCGGACCTGGTCACCGAAATCAGGCCTGAACGCCGCGAGCGATCCATCTACGAAGCAGTCGTCTACGAGGCCTTGGTCAGTGGCCGTGCTCGGTTCGCGATGCCGCAGGATCTGGCCCGGTTCAACGTGGCGCCGTCCGACATGGACTTCGGCAGGGCCGAGCTTCGCTTCCATCTGTCCGATCCACGCGGGCTCGGCGCCAATCCGCGGGTCTCCATCGGCGGCCGCCCGCTTCGGCTGAACCCCGGCGGCGGCGGCGGAACCGGTTTCTTCGCCTGGATCGACGCGGCTTCCCTTCCGGGCCAACCCCTCATCGTAGAATATGCGTACAGCCTGCGCGGTAACGGCTCGCTCGGCCTTGCCCCCCAGGCAGGCGATACGAGATGGCGGCTCCGGTCGCCGTGGCCGCATCCCTCCTTCCAGGGAAGTTTCCTGCCGGCCCAGCGTCGGGTCAGCGACGAGGGTTTCGATGCCGTCTACCGTGTCGGCAATCTCGCGCTCGGTCAGCAGCTGGTGGCGACGGCGCCGGCCGGAGCGCCGCCGCCACCGCCTGTGATCGCCAACGACTATGTCACGGAACGTCCGATGGCGGCGCCCGGCCAACACGTCGCTCAGGTAAGCCTGGTTCAGCCGGTCGACCTTTATTCGCGGGTCAACCGGTCGGCCAAATACGGTTTTCTGTTTATAGGCTTCACCTTTCTGGCCTTCCTTCTGTTCGATGTGATCGGCGGAGTGCGGGTGTCGGCGGTCGAATATCTCCTCGTCGGTGCGAGCTTGGTCTTGTTCTTCGTGCTCCTATTGGCCTTCGCCGAGGTGATCGGCTTCATTTTGGCTTATTTGCTGGCCTCGGCGGCCGTTACCAGCCTCAACACGGCTTATTCCGCGGCAGTCCTGAAAAGCTGGCGGCGCGCTTTGTTCATCGGCGCCCTGTTGGCCTCGCTCTACGCGGTGCTCTACATATTGCTCAGTCTCGAAGCTTATTCGCTGCTGATCGGCTCGCTGATGCTGTTCGCGGCGCTTGCGGCGGTGATGTATCTGACCCGCAACCTCAATTGGGGGGCAAAAACTCCGTCGGAGGAGGACGTGCCCGCGGACTAGCCGGCGACCGAGAGCAACGCGTTCCGGATCCGCGCCATGTCTCTTCTGAGGGACTCGGCGAGCTCGGCCTCGGCGAGTTCTGCACGGTCGACGATCTGCCACATGGCCAATCCGATCCGGAGCGTGGCGCCCCAGCGTCCGTCCGCCAGACGGACACATTTGACCGGCTGGCCGAGGCGCACTTCGTGCCCGAGCAAGGCCTTGTGCCAGGCTTGGGCGTCCTCAAACGTCGAGCCACCGCGCATTTCCGAAAGGTCGAGGGTGGAAAGGGTGCGCATCTCGATAGGATGCGTATCGGCTTCTTCGCGGTCGCCCGGAGGATAAGGCGCGAGCCGGTGTGCGGGCGTCAGATCGATGATCTCGGACCTCACGGCGGCGTGGAAC
>DAINCA010000021.1:0-17393 GCA_036732645.1 Allosphingosinicella sp. | reverse complement strand
CCGTGGCTGAAGACCAAGACGCCGACGCCTTCCGGCAAGGAACGGCTTCAGTCGCCGGAGGATCGGGCCGCGTTGGACGGCCTCTACGAGTGCATCCTTTGCGCCTGCTGCTCTTCCTCATGCCCAAGTTATTGGTGGAATTCGGACCGCTTTCTCGGCCCGGCGATCCTGCTCCAGGCCTATCGCTGGCTCGCCGACAGCCGCGACGAATATGCCGGCGAGCGGCTCGACGATCTGGAAGATCCGTTCCGGCTCTATCGCTGCCACACGATCATGAATTGCGCGAACGCCTGCCCCAAGGGACTCAACCCTGCCAAGGCGATCGCCGAAACCAAGAAATTGCTGCTGGAGAGGGCGGTCTAGCGCAAACGTGACTCGCCGGGCGCGACAGCAAAAGTGAGAGCCCTGTGCGATCCCTGCAACCGTCTGACGGACGGGCTCGCTTCGATCCGCGAGCAATTCTCCGTTCCGGACGACTTCCCGGCCGAACTGCTCGCGCTCGCCGAGCAGAATGCCGCCCGTCCGCTCACCGCCCATGTCGATCGCACCGACTGGAACTTCGTGACGCTCGATCCGGCCGCATCGACCGACCTCGACCAGGCTTTCGCCCTCGAACGCAGCGGATCCGACCTTCTCCTTCATTATGCGATCGCCGACATCGCCTGGTTCGTCGACGATGACGATCCGCTCGACGCCGAAGCCTGGCGGCGCGGCGCCACCCTTTATCTGCCCGACGGCAAGGCGCCGCTCTACCCGCCCGTCCTGAGCCAGGGGGCCGCCAGCCTGCTTCCCGACGGACCGCGGCCGGCCGTGATCTTCACCGTCCGGATCCTGCCGGACGGCGCAGTAAAGCTGGATTCGGCCGAGCGCGCCGTCATTCGAAGCCGAGCGAAGCTCGCTTATGACGAGGTGAGCGACGAGGACCTTCCGGCAGACTTTCCCGAACTGGCCCGACGGATTCAGGCCGCCGAAGGCCAGCGCGGCGCCAAACGGGTCGACCCGCCGCAACAGGAGGTCGCCGAGCTCGACGACGGGACATATTCGCTCCACTTCCGGCCGTTGCTCGCCTCCGAAAGAAACAATGCGGCGATGTCGCTTGCCGCCAATCTCGCCATTGCCGATCTCCTCGCCGAGCACCGAACCGGTCTGTTCCGGGTCATGGCCGAGCCGGACGAAAGGGCCGTCCACAGGCTCCGGCAGACGGCGCGGGCGTTCCGGATCGAGTGGCCAGAACCGATGCCGCTCGATTCGCTCGAGCATGTCCTCGACCCAAACGACCCCCGCCAGGCCGCGTTGATGCTGGCGATCCGCCGGGCCGGGCCGCCCGCTTCCTATCTTCCGTGGGATGAGGGCGAGCGCCCCTGGCATGCCGCGATGGCGGCGACTTATGCGCATGCCACTGCGCCGCTCCGGCGCCTGGCCGACCGCTACGTCGTCGTCGCCGCGCTGGCGCTGGCCAACGGAAGGCCGGTTGCAGCCGTGGCCGAACAGGCTTTCCTGCGGCTGCCGAAGGTCATGGCCAAAGCGGATACGATGGCGGCCCAGATCGATCGTGCCGTCGTCGACCTCGCCGAAGCCATCATGCTCGAATCCCGGGTAGGAGAGACGTTCGCGGCGGTCGTGACGGACACCGACCAGCGCGGAGTCAGGGTGCAGCTGCGTGACCTTCCCGTCGTCGCCCGGGTCAGTGCCAACAAGGTCGCCCCGGGCGACGAGGTGAGCCTGAAGCTCATCGCCGCCGATCCGGTGCGGCGGTCGATCAGCTTCCAGCGCCTGGCCTGACGCCGGAATGGCGCCGCTTGATCCGATCCCCCTTTGCCGCCACTGATCGCGGCCATGGACGTTCATCCGGCGATCCGCCACCAACCCGATCCCGATCATCCCGGCTGGTGGACCTGGGACGTTGCCGAAGACCATCGCTTCAACGGGACGATCGGCAAATTGCTGGTGCGGGCTGATGGGCCCAATCGGGCCACGTGCCGAATGTTTCCGGAGGAACGGCATTCCAACCTCGGCAACATGGTTCATGGCGGCGCGATCCTCACCTTCGTCGACATGGCCTTCTTCGCCGGCGGCCGCCTGGCCGGCGCCGAGGTGATGCGGGCCGTGACCCTCGATTGCAGCGTGCGCTTCTTGTCGCCGGGCAGGATCGGCGTGCCGCTCGACGCGGAGGTGGAGCTTCTGCGCGAGACGAAGCGGCTCGCTTTCTTCGCCGGCCGGGTCGTCCAGGAAGATGAGCTGGTCGCCGCTTTTTCGGGTGCGCTTCGCAAGTCGGACCGTGACCGCGGTCGCTGATCGATATCGGGAGCTGCTCGCCGCCGGCGAGCTCAAGCCCGACGACGATCAGCAACGGGCGGTAGCGAGTCTGGATCGGCTGGCGGCGGAGCTGGCGGACGACCCGGCGCCCGGATTTCTTGCCGGCTTGTTCGGCAAGCCGGCACCTGCACCCCGTGGCATCTATCTGTGGGGCGGTGTCGGCCGCGGCAAGTCGATGCTGATGGACCTGGCGTTCGCAGCGATCCCAGTTCAGCCGAAGAGGCGGGTTCACTTCCACGAGTTCATGCTCGAGGTGCATGCTCGGCTTCGCGACGAAAGGGCGAAGGAGGAAGGCGATCCAATCCCGCCCGTCGCCGCGGCGATCGCCGACGAGGCAAGGCTTCTCGCCTTCGACGAGATGGTGATCAACAACAGTGCCGACGCGATGATCCTTTCGCGCCTCTTCTCGAACCTGCTCGAGGAAAAGGTGACGGTGATCACGACCTCCAACCGACCGCCTCGGGATCTCTATCTCGGCGGCCTCAACCGCGAGCTGTTCCTGCCGTTCATCGATCTCGTCGAGCGGGAGCTCGATGTCGTCCCGTTGAACGGTCCGACGGACTACAGGCTGGAGCGACTGGGCGGAATGCCCACCTGGTATGTCCCGAACGGGCCGGCAGCGACCGAAAAGCTGAGCGAGCTCTTCTTCCGGCTCACGGATCACCCCGTCGAGGACAGAGCCCATGTCCCCAGCGAACAGCTCCAGATCCCGGGCGGGCGGACCCTGCACGTTCCCAAGAGCCTGAAGGGTGTCTGCGTCTTCTCCTTTCGACGTCTGTGCGGCGAAGCGCGCGGAGCGGCCGATTATCTCACCATCGCCCGCCATTTCCATACGATGATCCTGGTGGGGATTCCCCGGATGGGGCCGGAAAACCGGAACGAGGCGGCCCGTTTCGTCACCCTCATCGACGCGCTCTACGAACATAAGGTCAAGCTGCTCGCCGCCGCCGATGCTCCGCCGGATGAGCTTTATGCCGCCGGCGACGGAGTCTTCGAATTCCAGCGCACCGCCTCCCGGCTGATCGAGATGCAGTCTCGGGACTATCTCGCGGCGGGGCACGGCGAGGACGAGTGAGCCGGCGGCGGACGTCGTTTTCCCGCCGACCCGGCGCACCATGAGATGCTCGACTTAAACGGCCGAGCGGCCCTTCCCCCTGTTGCCCCTGTGCGCCGACGCGTCTAAGCGGACGGCCACGTTCCCGGCTGCGTCCTGCAGCCTCCTCGCTTTAGACAGGAAGGGTGGAGGGCCCATGGCTCGCAACAAGATCGCGCTTATCGGTGCCGGCAATATCGGCGGCACGCTTGCTCATTTGGCCGCGGCCCGTGAACTGGGCGACATCGTCCTGTTCGACGTCGTCGAGGGCGTTCCCGAAGGCAAGGCGCTGGACCTCGCCCAATGCGGTCCGGTCGAGGGCTTCGATGCCAGGCTCAAGGGCAGTCAGGATTATGCCGACATCGCCGGTGCCGACGTCATCATCGTCACCGCCGGAGTCGCCCGCAAGCCGGGCATGAGCCGCGACGATCTGCTCGGGATCAACCTCAAGGTCATGAAGTCGGTGGGCGAAGGCATCAAGGCCAACGCGCCGGGCGCTTTCGTCATCTGCATCACCAACCCGCTCGACGCGATGGTTTGGGCGCTGCGCGAGTTTTCGGGTCTTCCCCATCACATGGTGGTCGGCATGGCCGGCGTGCTGGACAGCGCGCGCTTCCGCCACTTCCTCGCCGAGGAATTCGGAGTCTCGGTGCAGGACGTGACCGCGTTCGTGCTCGGCGGCCACGGCGACACGATGGTGCCGGTGGTCGAATATTCCACCGTTGCGGGGATCCCGATCCCGGACCTCATCAAGATGGGCTGGTCGACCAAGGAGCGGATCGATGCCATCGTCCAGCGCACCCGCTCCGGCGGCGGCGAAATCGTCGCCTTGCTCAAGACGGGGTCCGCTTTTTATGCGCCGGCCACAAGCGGGATCGAGATGGCCGAGGCCTTCCTCAAGGACAAGAAAAGGCTTCTGCCCTGCGCCGTCCACCTGACCGGGCAATATGGCGTCGACAATCTCTATGTCGGCGTACCCAGCATCATCGGCGCGGGAGGGGTCGAGAAGATCGTCGAGATCGAGCTGAACGACGAGGCCAGGGCCAATTTCAAGGTTTCGGTCGACGCCGTGAAGGAGCTGCTTGAAGCCTGCAAGGGGATCGACAGCACGCTCGGCTGATATCAGTCGGGGATCCTCGGATTTGGGTCAGTCAGCGAACCGTTCGGCCGCTGCAGCAATATCCCGGTTGCCCGGGCCATCGGAGACCATTGAATGTCGATTTTGGTGAATTCGGAAACCCGCGTCATCACCCAGGGAATGACCGGCGAGACCGGCACCTTCCACACCGAGCAGGCGATCGCCTACGGGACGAAAATGGTCGGGGGCGTCACCCCAGGCAAAGGCGGCCGGTCCCATCTCGGGCTGCCGGTCTTCGACACGGTCGCCGAGGCCTGCGAGAAGACCCGGGCCGACGCCAGCGTCATCTATGTCCCGCCGCCCTTCGCTGCCGATTCCATTCTCGAAGCGATCGACGCTGAAGTACCTTTGATCGTCTGCATTACGGAAGGCATTCCCGTGCTCGACATGGTCCGGGTGAAGCGGGCCCTCTCGGGATCGAAGTCGCGGCTGATCGGACCCAATTGTCCCGGCGTCCTGACCCCCGACGAATGCAAGATCGGAATCATGCCGGGCAACATCTTCCGCAAGGGATCGGTTGGCATCGTCAGCCGCTCCGGCACCCTCACCTACGAGGCCGTGTTCCAGACCACCAATGAAGGCCTCGGCCAGACGACGGCCGTCGGCATTGGCGGCGACCCCGTCAAAGGCACCGAATTCATCGATGTGCTCGACATGTTCCTCGCCGACGACGAGACGAAGTCGATCATCATGATCGGAGAGATTGGCGGAAGCGCCGAAGAGGAAGCGGCGCAGTTCCTCGCCGACGAGGCGAAAAGGGGCCGGAGCAAGCCGATCGTCGGCTTCATCGCCGGCCGCACCGCGCCGCCGGGCCGCCGCATGGGGCATGCCGGCGCGATCGTCTCGGGTGGCCAGGGCGGTGCCGAAAGCAAGATCGAAGCGATGGAGGCGGCTGGAATTCGGGTCAGTCCAAGCCCATCTGAGCTCGGAACGACATTGGCAGCGCTTTTGAAGGGCTGACGAATATTCTAGGCCCGGCGCGCGTTCGTCCGGGCGATGGGAAGGCTGAGAGACGTGGATATATTCGGCGATCGTGAGCCGGGCCCGAGCTGGGCTCGGGACAACTGGCCGCTGATCGAGCTCGACGAGGTCAATCGCGGCCTCGATCCCACCCGCATGGCCATCGAGCAGGTCGCCGCCGGTGCGAAGGCTGCGGCGGTCGCTTCGGGCCGATCCGACGCGGAGGTCGAGCAGGCGGCCAACGATTCGATCTGCGCGATGATGCTGATCCGGACCTACCGGGTACGCGGCCATCTCGCGGCCGATCTCGATCCGCTCGGTCTCGTCAAGCGCGACATGCCGGCTGATCTCACGCCGGAATTCCACGGCTTCACCGGCGATGCGCTTGACCGTCCCGTTTACCTCGGCGGCGCCCTCGGCCTTCGCCAGGCGCCGGTTCGCGAGGTCGTGGAAATCCTTCGCCACAATTACTGCGGCAAGGTCGGCCTAGAATATATGCACATCAACGACCTCGAGGAACGGCGCTTCCTCCAGGAGCGGATGGAAGGCCGCGCTGCGGAGATCCGCTTCACGCCCGAAGGCAAGCAGGCGATCCTGGCGAAGGTCATCCAGTCCGAGCAATGGGAGAGATTTCTCCACCGCAAATATGTCGGCACCAAGCGCTTCGGCCTCGACGGCGGCGAGTCGATGGTTCCGGCGCTCGAAGCGGTGATCAAATATGGCGGCGCCTTCGGGGTCGAGGATATCGTCATCGGCATGGCCCATCGCGGCCGCCTCAATGTCCTCGCCAACGTGATGGGCAAGCCGTATCGCGCGATCTTCTCGGAATTTGCCGGCGGCGCCAGCAATCCGGAGGAGGTCGGCGGTTCGGGCGACGTCAAATATCACCTCGGCACCTCGTCCGACCGCGAATTCGACGGCATCCAGGTCCATTTGTCGCTTCTTCCCAACCCGAGCCACCTCGAAGCGGTGGATCCGGTCGTGCTCGGCAAATGCCGCGCCGAGCAGGTCGCTCGCGGCGATACGGAAGGCGACCGAATCCTCCCCGTCCTGCTCCATGGCGATGCCGCCTTCGCCGGCCAGGGGATCGTCGCCGAATGTTTCTCTTTCTCTGGAATCCCTGGTTACGCCACGGGCGGGACCGTCCATTTCGTCATCAACAACCAGGTCGGCTTCACGACCTCGCCGCAGTTCGGGCGATCATCGCCTTATCCGTCCGACGTCGCCAAATCGGTCCAGGCGCCGATCCTCCACGTCAACGGCGACGATCCAGAAGCGGTGACCTTCGCCTGCAAGCTGGCGATTGAATATCGGCAGAGGTTCAACCGCGACATCGTGATCGACATGTGGTGCTACCGGCGTTTCGGCCACAACGAAGGCGACGAGCCGAGCTTCACTCAGCCGCTCATGTATGCGGCGATCAAGGATCACCCGCCTATCTCCGAACTCTACTCGCAACGGCTGATCAATGAGGGCGTCGTCGATCAGGCGTGGGTCGACGATCAGGTGAAGCACTTCACCGCCCTTCTCGAGAACGAGTTCGAAGCCGCCAAATCCTATCTGCCCAACAAGGCCGACTGGTTCGAAGGCCGGTGGAGCGGCCTTAACCAGCCGTCGACCCCTGTCACCGAGCGCCGCAACGTCGGCACCAGCGTCGATGAAGCGACGATCCGCGACGTCGGCAGGATCATCACAACCATTCCCGACGATGTCGCCGTCCACAAGACGCTCCAGCGGGTCGTCGACGCCCGCCGCCAGATGTTCGAGACTGGCGAAGGGTTCGACTGGGCGACGGCCGAGGCGCTCGCCTTCGGGACCCTGCTTCGCGAAGGATCACAGGTCCGCCTGTCCGGCCAGGACAGCGCCCGCGGCACCTTCAGCCAGCGCCACTCGGTGTGGCACGACCAGAATACAGGGGCGAAATATATTCCGCTGACGAAGGTGGGGCCGGGCCGGTTCGAGGTCCGCGACAGTCCGCTTTCGGAATTCGGCGTGCTCGGCTTCGAATATGGCTATTCGCTCGCCGACCCGCGCACTTTGGTCTTGTGGGAGGCGCAGTTCGGCGATTTCGTCAACGGCGCCCAGGTGATCATCGACCAGTTCATCGCGGCCGGCGAAGCCAAATGGCTCCGGGCCAGCGGCCTCGTCATGCTTCTTCCGCACGGTTACGAAGGCCAGGGCCCCGAGCATAGTTCGGCCAGGCCGGAGCGCTTTCTCCAATTGTGCGCCGAGGACAATATCCAGGTCGCGAACTGCACGACGCCGGCCAATTATTTCCACATCCTTCGCCGCCAGATGCACCGCGATTTCCGCAAGCCCTTGATCCTGATGACTCCGAAGTCGCTGCTTCGGCACAAGCAGGCCGTCTCGAGCCTCGCCGATTTCAGCGGCGAGAGCCATTTCCGGCGGATCGTGTCGGATCCCAACCCGCCGAAGGATTCGGACATCAAGCGGCTTGTCCTCTGTACCGGCAAGCTCGCTTACGAGTTGATCGAAGCGCGCGACAAGGCCGGCGACAGGAACGTGTCGGTGGTCAGGATCGAGCAGCTTTACCCGTTCCCGGGCGAAGCGCTCGTGGCCCGGTTGAAGACGATGAATAATCTCGAAGAGGTGGTCTGGGCCCAGGAGGAGCCGCGCAACCAGGGTTATTGGGCCCATGTCGCGCCGCGGATCGAGCGTCGTCTCGTCAAGGCGGGAGTGAAGCCGAAGCGACCGGTCTACGCGGGACGCGATGCTGCGGCATCGCCGGCGACCGGCCTTGCCAAGAGACACGCCGCCGAGCAGGCCGCCTTGATCGCCGAGGCGCTTGGCCACGGCGCCGACACTGCTCACAGAAAAGCCAGCTGAAGGAAAGAGAATGGCGACTGACGTCAAGGTACCGACGCTCGGGGAATCGATCACCGAAGCCACGCTCGGCCAGTGGCTGAAGAAGCCCGGCGACTCGGTGACGGCCGACGAGCCGATCGCCAGCCTGGAGACCGACAAGGTGGCGGTTGAAGTGAACGCTCCGGTGGCCGGGGTGTTGAGCGAGCAACTGGTTGCCGAAGGCGACAATGTCGCGGTCGGCGCTCTGATCGCCCGGATCGACGAAGGCGGCCAGGCCGCCGCCGCCGGTGAATTGCCTGAATCGAGCCCGGTCAATCCCAGCGGCGCTGGCGAGAATATCGAAGCCAAGTCGGCTCCGGACGCGGAAACGGTCCCGAGCCCGGAAGCCGCGGAGGAAGAGCCACATCTGACCCTGTCGCCAGCGGTTCGGCGGGTCGTGCTCGAGCACCATCTCGATCCTTCCAAGATCAAGGGCACCGGCAAGGATGGCCGGCTGACCAAGGACGACGTTCTTGCAGCCGCCCAGGCGCAGAAGGAAGAAGCGCCGGCTCCGGTGCCGCCCGCGTCGCCGGCGGAAACTCCGGCCGCAGCCGCCGCCGGTTCGCCCCCGGCGCCCTCCGCTCCTCCGGCTCCACCGGCGGCGCGCGGCGAACGACGCGAGGAGAGGGTTCGTATGACCCGCCTTCGCCAGACCATCGCCAAAAGGCTCAAGGAGGCTCAGAACACCGCCGCGATCCTGACGACCTTCAACGATGTCGACATGACCGCGGTGATGGACACGCGCAGCCGCTACAAGGATCTGTTCGAGAAGAAGCACAACATCCGTCTGGGGTTCATGGGATTCTTCGTGAAGGCGGCGGCGCTCGCCGCCCGCGACGTCCCGTCGGTGAATGGCTCCATCGAAGGCGACGAGATCATCTACCGGGACTATCTCGACGTCTCGGTGGCGGTATCCGCGCCGCAGGGCCTGGTCGTCCCTGTGATCCGCGACGCCCACGCCTTGAGCTTCGCCGAGATCGAGAAGGTCATTGCCGATTTCGGCAAGCGCGCGAAGGACGGCACCCTGACGATGGAGGACATGCAGGGCGGGACCTTCACCATCTCCAATGGCGGGGTGTTCGGTTCCCTTCTGTCGACTCCGATCATCAACCCGCCGCAATCGGCCGTCCTGGGCATGCACCGGATCGAGGAACGGCCGGTGGTTCGAGACGGCCAGATCGTCGCCCGGCCGATGATGTATCTGGCGCTCAGCTACGATCACCGGCTGGTGGACGGTCGCGAAGCCGTCACCTTCCTCGTCCGAATGAAGGAAGCGCTGGAAGATCCGACGCGGCTCCTGATCGATCTATAGGAATCCCAAGACATGGCAGAGACTGACTTCGACCTCATCGTGATCGGCTCCGGTCCCGGCGGCTATGTCGCGGCGATCCGGGCGGCTCAGCTCGGCCTCAAGACGGCCTGCGTCGAGAGCCGGGAAACGCTCGGCGGGACCTGCCTCAATGTCGGCTGCATTCCGTCCAAGGCGCTGCTTCACGCCTCCGAGCTGTTCGAAGAGGCCAATCACGGCACGCTCGCCAAATGGGGCGTGAAGACGACAGGAGTCGAGCTCGACCTGGCAGAGATGCAGGCGGGGCGCGAGGAGGCGGTCAAGGGTCTGACCGGCGGAATCGAGTTCCTGTTCAAGAAGAACAAGGTGACCTGGCTCAAGGGTCATGGGCGGTTCACCGGCAAGGACTCGGTCGAGGTCGGGGGAAAAACGTACCGGGCGAAGAATATCGTCATCGCCACCGGTTCGTCGGTGACGCCCTTGCCGGGAGTCGAGATCGACCAGGAGCGGATCGTCGATTCGACCGGCGCGCTCGAGCTCGAGGCGGTGCCCGGTCATCTCGTGGTGATCGGCGGCGGAGTGATCGGACTGGAGCTCGGGTCGGTGTGGCGGCGGCTCGGAGCGAAGGTCACGGTCGTCGAATATCTCGACCAGCTCCTGCCCGGGATGGACGGCGATATCCGCAAGGAGGCGCACAAGATCTTCAAGAAGCAGGGCATGGAATTCCGGCTGTCGACGAAAGTGACGAAGGCGGAGCGCAAAGGGGAGACCGTCACGCTGACGCTCGAGCCGGCGCAGGGCGGGGCGGCCGAGACGATCGAGGCCGATGTCGTTTTGGTCTCGATCGGGCGCCGGCCCAATACCGAAGGTCTTGGTCTCGAGGCGACCGGTGTTGAGCTCAACAAACGCGGCCAGATCGAGGTCGATCACGACTTTCGAACCGGGATCGAGGGTATCTATGCCGTCGGTGACGTCACGCCCGGTCCGATGCTCGCCCACAAGGCCGAGGACGAGGGAATCGCCGTCGCCGAGATCCTCGCTGGTCAGATCGGGATCGTGAATCACGACGTCATCCCGTCGGTCGTCTACACGATGCCCGAGATCGCGGGAGTGGGTCTCACCGAGGAGGAGGCGAAAGCCCAGGGTCACGACGTCAAGATCGGCAAGTTTCCAATGCTCGCCAACAGTCGCGCCAAGACCAATCGGGAACGCGATGGCTTCGTCAAGGTGATCGCCGACGCCAAGAGCGACCGGGTGCTCGGGGTTTGGATGGTGGCATCCGTAGCCGGGACGATGATCGCCCAGGCCGCCCAGGCAATGGAGTTCGGCGCCACCTCCGAGGATATCGCCTACACCTGCCACGCCCACCCTACCCATTCGGAAGCGCTCAAGGAGGCGGCCATGGCCGTCACCGGCACGCCGATCCATATTTGACAGACCTCATTTCGACCGACGCCGGCAGTTGACGGAAAAGTGCTCGCTTCAGCCAGGGAGGCTCGTCGGAACAATCCATGCCGACCGCTGAAATCCCAGTCGCCCTTGGCCCCCTGCTCGAGTTCCTCAACTGGGCCGGGATCGGCGTGTTCGCTCTGTCGGGCGCCCTTCTCGCGGCGGAGAAGAAACAGACGTTCGTCACCTTCATCTTCTTCGCGGTCATTACGGGAATCGGCGGCGGCACGGTTCGGGATCTGCTGATCGGCGCGCCGATTTTCTGGGTCCACGAGAATGCCACCTTATTGATCTGTTTCGTCGCCGCGGCGGCAGCCTGGATCACCCCGGCCGGATTGTGGAAGGGCAAGGCTTTGCTCTGGTTCGACGCCGCGGGTCTGGCTGCTTTTTCCAGCTTCGGCGCGGCGAAAGGCCTCGCTTTCGGCCTCGCGCCGCTGCCGGCCTTCGCAATGGGGGTCCTGACCGGCTGCCTCGGCGGGATCATCCGGGACGTGCTGGCCGGAGAGCCATCGATCCTGATGCGCTCGGAGCTCTACGTCACCGCCGCGGCCTTGTCCGCGGCGATGCTGGTGGGCCTGGTGCTGGCCGGGATCCCCGGCGGGCTTGCCGGTCTCGCCGCGGCGACCGCCGGTTTCGCGTTGCGCGGGGCCGCGATCTGGCGGGGCTGGTCGCTACCGCCTTATGCGCGCTGAGTCCTGAACGGGCTCAGGTGCAGAGCGACAGGAAGGCGATCTCCATCACGGTTCCGCCCTCGATCGGCAGCGGCCCTCGCTCCTCCGGAGGATATTCCCGATTCTCGACGATATTGCCTTCGGCGTCCTGGCGACGGTCCGCCTGGGGACTGATCGTCCGGGCGCTGCAGTCGATTCGCAGCAGATAGGTAATCCCCGTCGAAGCCGCGGCGCCTGGATTGGTGAGGCGGAACCACGCCGTTCGGAAATTGCCCTCGGGCCGGAGGCTGGACGCATCGACCGCGATCGCCTGCCCCGACGTCGCTGCGCCGAGATTGAGCCATGTCGGGCCGCGCGGCGCGGCATCGGCGGCCGAGACCGATGCGGCGTCGTCCTCCGATCCACTTTCAGCTGCGGGAGCGTCACAGGCTTCCAATGCGCTCGACATTTCGGTGGCGACCTCGGCGTCGTCGACTTGCGAGGCGACGTAGAGGAGATCGCGAACCGTCAAGCCAGACGCGCCGAAAAAACTCTGTTCGACGACGCTTGCGCGGCGAGCGAGCTTGCGAAGCTGGAGCGGCGTCAGGCTGCTTCCCAGGCGGAGGCCGACGCATTGGGTCTCGGTCTCATCGAGGCCATAACGCGCCAGCTGCGGCGTGATGATCGGCGCCCGGGGTCCGACATAATCGGCGACGTTGCCGGCGCAGCCGGCCGTCAGACCGACGACTGCGCACACAGCCAAAGAGAAAGAACGCATCGAAACTCCTTTTCGGCGGGCATCGATATCAACTGCTTTTGCCGATTGCACGCGCCAAAGCTCCAGCGGAGTTGACTTGGTTGAACGTTCAATCAACAACACCCGAATGGAAGCTGCCCCGCGTGATACCCGGGCCCGGATCATCCAGGCGGCGATGGAGCTGTTCTGGGAGAAGGGCTACGGGTCGACCTCGATCGCCGACATCCTCGGCCGATCGAGCGTCAACAGCGGCAGCCTCTATCATTATTTCCCCGGCAAGCAGGACCTGCTCGTCGCTGTGCTCGAAGCCTATCGCGACGGCATCGGGCCGATGCTTCTCGACCCGGCCTGGGAGAATGTCGACGACCCGGTCGAGCGGATCTTCGCTTTGCTCGCCCGTTACCGCGACCTGATCGTGATGACCGATTGTCTCTATGGCTGTCCGATCGGCAGCCTCGCCCTCGAGATTCATGAACCTGACCCGATAGTGCGGGAGCGAATGTCCGAGAATTTTAACGCCTGGACGGCCGCGATCCGGTCGTGTCTCGATCAGGCCGCGGCGCGCTTCCGCGAAGATGCCGATCGCCAGGCGATGGCCGAATTCACTCTGACGGTCATGGAAGGCGGAGTGATGCAGGCGCGGACCTACCGCGATGTCGGCTTTTTCGACCGCGCGGTCGCTCAGCTTCGGCGATATTTCCAGGCGATGATGAAGGAAAAGGCGACAGCATGATGATGACCCTGATGGCGGCAGCCCTTGCCGCTCAGACGCCGGCGCTCCGCTCCGGGCTCGAACCGCTGGGCTTCCTCGTCGGCCATTGCTGGCAGGGCCGATTTCCGACCGGCGAGGTCGATACCCATTGCTTCGAGCCCGTTTTCGGAGGCCAGCATGTCCGCGACCGGCACGAGGTCACCGGCGGACGCCGGCCCTATAAAGGCGAGACGATCTACAGTTGGGATGGCGCCGCGAACGTCGTCACCTACACTTACTGGAACACGTCCGGAGGGGTGAGCCGCGGGACGATGCGGGCTGAAGCGGATCGCCTGCAATTCGGCGACGAGAGCTATCGCGGGGCCGATGGCGGCGAGATCTCCATCGCCACCAACTGGCGGCGGTTGAGCGACGATTCCTACGAATCGGCGACCGTCTCGCCGAATGCCCCCGCCATGAATCGCACGATCCGGTTCGAGCGGCTCGACCCGGTTACGATATCAGAGACGCGCAGTCTGGATGGAAGCCTGATGCTCGTCCACGAAGCGATGGTCGAGGCTTCGTTGGCCGAGGTGTGGGACGCGATCGCGACCCCCGAAGGCTGGCGCGGCTGGGCGGTGCCCGTGGCCTGGGAGACTGAGGCCGGGATCCTCGAGACGAGCTACGATCCGAGAGCCAGTCCCGGCGATCCTTCTACGATCAGGCATATGGTCATCGCCAGCGTCCCGGGCCGGCTGATGGCGTTTCGAACCGTGAAGGCGCCGCAAGGCTTCCCGCATTTCGACACCTTCGCCCGCACCACCGCCATGTTCGAGCTCGAGCCCGAAGGCGAAGCGCATACCCGGGTGCGGATCGTCAACTCGGGCTATCCCGATGACGATGCGGGTCGCCAGCTGATCGGCTTCTTCCGCGAAGGCAACCGGATCACGCTCGATCGGCTTCGCCGCCGGTTCAGCGACGGGCCGATCGACTGGAGCCGCGAACGAAGCGAAAGCGGCGGCACGGAATGATCAGACCGTCCATACCAAGTGATACGGCACCGGCTCCTGAGGCGATGCCGCCGCCGGCGCAAGCGGCCGCTGCCAGAGGCCGACGCTGCGCCAGCCGCCGAGCTTGAAGCCGACATCGCGATAGGTCCCGGCGGATCGGAATCCCAGTTTCTCGTGCAAGGCGACGCTCGCCGGGTTGGGCAGGCTGATCGCCGCGATCGCCTGGGTGAAGCCCTGCGCCTCGAGCAGGGAGAGAAGCCGTTCGTAGAGCCGGCGGCCAAGCCCCCGTCCTTGGGCCGAGGGCGCGAGATAGACCGATGTCTCGACGGTGAAGCGGTATGCATGTCGCGAGCGGAAGGCGGAGGCGCTGGCAAAGCCCAGCAGATGATCGGTCTCGTCCCAGGCGGTCAGCCAGGGATAGAGCGCACCGCCGCTGGCGATCCGTTCGCGCATCTCCGCTTGGTCGGGAGGCGCATTCTCGAACGAGACGATGCTGCCGCTGACATAAGGTCCGTAGAGCGCAGCGACCGCCGCGGCGTCCTCGGCTCGGGCCAGCCTGATCGTCACGCGATCCCGAACAACCCCATCAAACGGGTCAGCCAGGATTGACCAGCCTGGGCCGGAAGCCGCGCTGCGACCGCGGGACATTCCAGGCAGCGAAGCTGGATGGCCGGGCCTGACAGAAGGGCCTCGGCGTCGGCCAGCGCGAGCGCCATCATCTCCTCGGGGCGGCGCGCGAGCCGGCTGTAGACGTCCGCCGAAACCGTGGGCTCGCTCCCTGCGGCGCCGCGCATGATCTGCGTGAGGAAATCGGGCTCCCGTTCCAGGTAGACGACTTCCGCTTCCTCGGGATCGAGATTTGCGCGGCGGGCCGCCTCGGCCACGGCATCGTCAAGTGATCCGAAGCGGTCGACGAGCCCGATCTGCCGGGCGGTGCCGCCGTCCCAGACCCGTCCCTGAGCGATCTCGTGGACTCGCTGGACCGGGATTCGCCGCGCGCTCGAGACCAATTGGAGGAACCGCCGATAGGTACTTTCGACTCCGGTCTGGATGATCCGGCTCGCCTCCGGAGAAATGCCCCTGAGAATGTCGGGTTCGCCGGACAACGGCGTCGTTCCGACCCCGTCGGCGCCGACTCCGATTTTCTGGAGCGTGCCTTCGAAACTGGGCAGGATCCCGAAAACGCCGATCGAGCCGGTGATGGTCGAGGGTTCGGCGAAGATCGTGTCGCCGGCGGTGGCGATCCAGTAGCCGCCGCTGGCGGCCACCGATCCGAACGAGATGACGACCGGGATTCCCCGCTGCCGCACGCCGAGGATCGCACGCCGGATCCGCTCCGAAGCTAAAGTGGAGCCACCAGGCGAATCCACCCGGACCACAAGCGCCTTCAGATTGCCGGTCCTCAGCCCTTGTTCGAGCCCGGCGACGACCGTTTCCGCGCCCGCCGTTCCCAACGCGGCTTCACCATCGACGATCATGCCGGCGACCGTCAAAACGCCGATTTCCCCACCGGCCTCGCTCGCGGGATTGTCGTCGATCCAGGCGTCGAGATGGACCGCATGATAGCTTCCGGGGACGTTCTCGTCGCCGCCGCCCGCGAGCTCCGCCATTCGCCTGCCATAAGCCGTCCGGTCGCCGATCCGGTCGACGAGACCGGCGCGAAGCGCCGCCTGGGCCATGTCGCCATTGGCCGCCTGGATGAAGCGCATCGGATCCTGGACGAATGGGCCGATCTGCGCCTTCGGCCGAGCCTGGCGGACGTCCTGCTGCCACGTCTCCCACAAGGAATTGGCCAGGGCCTGGGCAGCCGCTCGGGCCTCCGGCGACATGTCGCTCCTCGTATAGGGCTCGACCGCCGACTTGAAGGCGCCGACCCGATAGACGTTGGCCGTGACTCCGAGCCGCTCGAGCAGGCCGGCATAATAAAGATTGGCGCCGCCCGGGCCGGCGATGACCACCGCGCCGAGGGGGTCGAGCCAGACTTCGTCGGCATGGGCTGCCAGCTGATAGCCGTCGTCGCCATAACCGTTGGCGAAGGCCACGACCCTCTTGCCGGAGCGCCGAACCCGATCGAGAGCCTCGCCGACATTGGCGATCGCGGTCTGGCCCCCGCCGGTAAAGACGTCGAGATCGAGGGCAACCGCCTTGATCCGGTCGTCGGTCTCGGCGGCCCGAAGGGCGCTCAGCAATTCGCTCAGGCGATATTCGCGAGTGAGCGATCCACCGCCAAGCAACGAAAACGGATCCTGCTCGGCCGGCTGCTCGACGATGTTGCCGGCGAGGTTGAGCCGGAGCGCGCCCCGATAAGCGCTGTCCTTGTAGGGACTCACCGACAAGGCCGCGTAGAGCCCGCCGAAGAAGAGCAGCATGAACAAAAGGACCAGGCCGTCCTTGATCCCGACCAGAAGCCTCCACGCTTTTCCTGCGAACTTCATTTCCGACTCCTCATTCGAGAGGGGCTAGACGAGGCCCCGGCGAGTGTAAACGAAAAGGCTGTTTCGCGGCCTTCGGCCCGCCTCTCCCCCCTTGACCTTGGATGAACAGACCCTAAATCGGCGCCATTGGCACTCGGAAGCGACGAGTGCTAACAAAGCTCAACCAGACGCGGCGTTCCCGGCAGAAGGGGGGCTGCCGCGTGGATTAAGAAAGGTGAAGGTATGGACTTTCGACCCCTGCACGATCGCGTGCTCGTTCGCCGCGTGGAAGCCGAGGAAAAGACGGCCGGCGGAATCATCATCCCCGACACCGCCAAGGAAAAGCCGCAGGAAGGCGAAGTGCTCGCCGTCGGCGCCGGGACCCGTGACGAGAGCGGCAAGCTGGTGGCGCTGGACGTCAAGGCCGGCGATCGCATCCTGTTCGGCAAATGGTCGGGCACGGAAGTGCGCCTGAACGGCGAAGATCTCCTGATCATGAAGGAGAGCGACATCCTCGGCATCGTCGAAGGCGCATCCGCCGTCCGCGAAGCCGCCTAAACCCGTCTCATCATCTCAATCGAAGAAAGGTCATAAACATGGCAGCGAAAGACGTACGCTTTGCCCGCGACGCGCGTGAGCGCATCATGCGGGGCGTCGACATCCTCGCCGACGCGGTGAAGGTTACTTTGGGTCCCAAGGGACGCAACGTCGTCCTCGACAAGAGCTTCGGCGCTCCCCGGATCACCAAGGACGGCGTCACCG
>DAINCA010000020.1:0-17632 GCA_036732645.1 Allosphingosinicella sp. | reverse complement strand
TTCGCGCGCGGATCGTAATTCTTGTAGACCCTATGACCGAAGCCCATCAGGCGGACGTTGTCGTCCTTGTCCTTGGCGCGGGCGATATATTCCGGGATTCGCTCCGGCCGGCCGATCTCACGAAGCATGTTGAGCGCCGCTTCGTTGGCGCCGCCATGAGCGGGACCCCACAGGCAGGCGATTCCAGCGGCGATGCAGGCGAAGGGATTGGCGCCCGAGGAGCCGGCCAGCCGAACCGTCGAGGTCGAGGCATTTTGCTCGTGATCGGCATGGAGGATGAAGATCTTGCGCATCGCGCTTTCGACGACCGGGTTCACTTCGAAACGCTCCGCCGGAACCCCGAAGGTCATGCGCAGGAAGTTGCCCGTGTAGGTCAGGCTGTTGTCAGGATAGACGAACGGCTGCCCGATCGAATATTTGTGAGCCATGGCCGCGATCGTCGGCATCTTCGCGATCAAGCGGTGGCTGGCGACCATCCTTTGGTAGGGATCGGTGATGTCGGTGCTGTCGTGGTAGAAAGCGGAGAGGGCGCCGACCACGCCGCACATGATCGCCATCGGATGGGCATCGCGCCGGAACCCGCGATAGAATGTCGCCAGCTGCTCGTGGAGCATCGTGTGGCGAGTGATGGTGTAAGTGAACCGCTCAAGCTCATTCTTGTTGGGAAGCTCCCCGTTGAGGAGGAGATAGGCGACCTCGGTGAAGGTCGAATGTTCGGCGAGCTGGTCGATCGGATAGCCCCGGTGGAGGAGGATTCCCTTGTCACCGTCGATATAAGTGATCTGCGACTGACACGAGGCGGTCGACGTGAAGCCTGGATCGTAAGTGAAGACGTCGGCATCACCGTAGAGCCTGCGGATGTCGACGACATCGGGACCGACCGTCCCTGACAGGACGTCATATTCGTAATCGTTGCCGCCGATCGCGAGAGTCGCCTTGTTGCCGCCATTGGCATCCGCCATCGTCATTCCTTCCCCATCTGATCAGCCACTCGAGCGAGGCCCTCCTCGCGACCGAGCAGCATGAGCACATCGAATATCCCCGGCGAAGTCGCCCGGCCCGTAAGCGCGGCCCGAAGCGGCTGCGCCACCTGGCCGAGCTTGACTCCTTCGGCCTCGGCAACGTCTCGAACGGCCTGCTCGGTCGCCTCGACCGTCCATTCCTTCAGCTCGGAAAGCCGGCGGTGGACGAGGGCAAGCAGATCGCGCGCCGAGCCCTCTAGCAGGGCCGTGGCCTTGTCGTCCATGTCCAGCGGCCGCGTCCTGAAAAGGAAAAGCGCGCCCTGGGCGAGCTCGTCCAGATCCTTTGCCCTCGGCTTGAGCACCGCCATGGCTCGGGCGAGCAGGTCGATGTCTTCAGCGTCGAGACCGCGATTCAGGGCCCCTTCGATGCGATGATCGATGAGAGCGGCAAGGCGCCGGTCATCCGCCTCCCTGATATAATGGCCGTTGAGATTCTCGAGCTTCTTGACGTCGAACCGCGAGGGCGAGCGTCCGACCTGGGCGAGATCGAACCAGGCGGTAGCGTCTTCGCGGCTGATGATCTCTTCGTCGCCATGGCCCCAGCCAAGGCGGAGCAGATAGTTGAACAAGGCCTCCGGCAGGAAACCGAGCTCGTCGCGATAGGTCTCGACGCCGAGCGCACCATGGCGCTTGGAAAGCTTGGCGCCGTCGGGGCCATGAATCAACGGCACATGGCCATAGATCGGCTCGGGCCATCCCATCGCCCGAATAATCGCGAGCTGGCGAAAGGCATTGTTGAGATGGTCGTCGCCGCGGACGACATGCGTGATCCCCATGTCGTGATCGTCGACGACGACCGCGAGCATGTAGGTGGGAGATCCGTCGGAGCGAAGCAGGACGAAATCATCGAGTTCACTGTTCTGGACCGTCACCTTTCCCTGGACCTGGTCGTCGATCGCGGTCTCGCCTTCCTGCGGCGCCTTCAGCCGGACGACGAATGCGCCGTCGCCCTGGTCGGGGCTATCGCGCCAGGGGCTGACGATCTTCAATGGGCGGCGTTCGCGCTGGGCGAGTTCGCGCTGGGAAGCGATCTCCTCCGAAGTCATCCAGCATTTATAGGCATGGCCGCTGGCCAGCATCTCTTGTGCCACCTCGGCATGGCGGTCGGCGAAATGCGATTGGAAATAGGCCTCGCCGTCCCAGTCGAGGCCAAGCCATTTCATTCCGTCGAGGATCGCGTCGATCGCCGCCTGGGTGGATCGGGCCTTGTCGGTATCCTCGATGCGAAGCAGAAACCTTCCGCCGTGCCGGCGCGCGTAGAGCCAGTTGAACAAGGCGGTCCGCGCGCCGCCGATATGAAGAAAACCGGTGGGCGAAGGCGCGAAGCGCGTAACGACGGGGCCTGCGCTCACGCGAACATTCTCCTGGCTGCGACCGTCAAGGTCGGTGTGACGGACGCGGCCTAGCATAGCGTCCGGACGGCGACAAAGAGGTCTCGCGCCATTCGGGAAGTGGAAGCTTGACCTCAACTTAGGTTGAGGCCGTACGACTCGCTTGATCGGGGTCGAAGCCCCAATTGCAAGGAGTAGAAAGATGTCAGCCTCATCCCGGATCGAGCATGTAAACCTGACGGTCAGCGATTGTGATCGGGCCGCCCGATTGATGGAAACACTCTTTGGCTGGAGCGTCCGCTGGCAAGGCCCCGCGCGCGACGCCGGCCGGACCGTCCATGTCGGCTCGCCCGATCATTATCTCGCGCTCTATACCGCCCGCGACCTCGGCGCTGCCCGCTTGCCCAAAGGGCACCCGCTCAATCACGTCGGCGTGGAGGTTGACGATCTCGACGCCGTCGAGCGCCGAGTGATGGAGGCCGGTCTGACGCCCTTCTCCCATGGCGACTATGAACCGGGCAGACGTTTTTACTTTCTCGATCGCGACGGCATCGAATTCGAGGTCGTCAGCTACCGCTGAATGCACCATCCCTTCGCGAGGATTACGGGCTCGGGGCTTGCGCCGGGGCGCGCCTTGTCGAAGGATGCGGCATGGCGACCGCCGGGGCCAGACGCGCCGAAGAGACGAGCCTCCCTTCTGCGGGAGAGCCGGGTCAAAGCCCCTTCTCCAGGCTGCTTTCCCTGGGGCCGAAGCTTGAAGGCCTGGCCGATCGGGAGCGCGACCAGTTCCCGCTTTGGCTGCCGGTCGGTCTGATCCTCGGCGTCTCGGTTTGGTTCTGGTTGCCCAGCCCTACTGCCTGGACGGCGTTCATCTTCCTCGCGCTGGCGGCTGCTTCGGGCTCCCTGACGCTGTTCGGCTGGAGCCGATGGGGCAGGGGGCTCGCCTTGTTCGGCATGGTTTCGGCCTTGGGCTGCGGCCTCGTCTGGTGGAAGTCGGACGCGGTCAGCGCGCCTCGCCTCGAGCGGCCGCGCGTCATCGAGTTCACCGGCCGGATAGTGAGCGTCCAGACGCTCGCCGCCGAGGACAAGGTCCGGATTCTCGTCGCGCCTCGGGAGGAGGGCTTGCCGGCTTTGCTTCGCCTGAATGTCGACGAAGACAAGGCCGACCCTGCTTTCGCCGCCGGCGCCACGGTTCGGGCTCGCGGCTGGCTGATGCCGCCGGCGCCGATGGCGGCGCCCGGCGCTTACGATTTCTCCCGAACCGCCTGGTTCCAGCGGATCGGCGGTAGCGGCCGGGTTGCCGACATCAGCCTCGTCGCTCCGGCGCCCGCTCAAGGCTGGCGAGCCCGCCTCGCCGGCTGGCGCGAGGATCTCGCCGCCCACATTCGGGACCGTCTGGGAGGTGGTGCGGAAGGCGGGATCGCAGCGGCGCTGGCTACCGGCGACCAGAACGGCATCGACGAACAGGAAGCCGAAGCGATGCGCCGCTCCGGGCTTGCCCATCTCCTGTCTGTCAGCGGGCTTCATTTGACCGCCCTGGTCGGTGCGGTGATGCTGCTGACGCTCAAGTTGCTGGCCCTGAGTCCAACGCTTGCATTGCGCTTTCGTTTGATCCTGGTCGCGGCCCTTGCGGGTGCTCTCGCCGGCGTCGCTTACACTCTGCTGACCGGCGCGGAGGTGCCGACGGTGCGCGCCTGCATTGCCTCGCTCCTGGTGCTCGGCGGGATCGCGCTCGGGCGCGATGCGATTACCTTGCGGCTGGTCGCGGTGGGCGCCCTGATCGTCGTCCTGCTTTGGCCCGAAAGCGTCGCCGGGCCGAGCTTCCAGATGAGCTTCGCTGCGATCGTGGCGATCGTCGCGCTTCACGAAAATGAGCGCATCAAGCAACTATTTGCCCGCCGGGACGAAAGCTGGTCTCTTCGGCTCGGACGGACGATCTGTGCGCTCGTACTGACCGGCCTCGCCGTCGAGTTGGCGCTGACGCCGATCGCCTTGTTCCATTTCCACCAGGCCGGCCTTTACGGGGCTATCGCGAACGTCGTGGCGATTCCGTTGACGACGTTCATCGTCATGCCGCTCGAAGCGCTCGCCTTGTTGCTCGACCTGGCAGGTCTCGGCGCGCCTTTCTGGTGGCTCACTGGCAAAGCGCTCTCTTTGCTGCTGTGGCTTGCCCATGCCGCGGCGGCGGCTCCAGGCGCTGTCGCCTTGCTTCCGGCCATGCCCGTTGGCGCCTTCGCTTTGATGGTCGCCGGTGGCTTGTGGATCTGCCTGTGGCGCACGAACTTACGTCGGTTCGGGCTGTTGCCGGTCGCTGCCGGCGCCGCCTGGGCGCTTTCGACCCCGATCCCCGATCTGATCGTCACCGGCGATGGTCGACACTTCGTCCTTCGAACCGATTCCGGTGAGCTTGCCTTGCTTAGGCCCAAGGCCGGTGATTATGTCCGCGACACCCTGGCCGAGCTCGCGGCGTCCGAACCGGATTATCTCGAGCTCGAGCGGCTCCCGACCGCGGCATGCAGCGCCGATCTGTGTGCGGCCAATGTCGTCCGGGGTGGGCGTCTTTGGCGAATCCTGGCGACCCGCTCGCCCCATTTCGTGCGCTGGGACCGGATGGTCGAAGCCTGCGCCGGAGCCGACATCGTCATTTCGGAGCGGTGGCTGCCACGAGCCTGCCTGCCGCGCTGGCTCAAGATAGATCGTGGCCTGCTTCGGCGCACCGGCGGTCTGTCCATCACTCTTGGCGAGCGTCCGGTCGTGGCCACGGTGGCGGAGCAAGTAGGGTCTCATCCCTGGGCTCAAACCCGACGGTCGTTGCCTAGTGAGGCTGTGGCCCTGCCGTCACCCGCTACATCTCGCAATGCGAAGGCAATATCGTCAGCAGCCGCGGAATGAGCTAGGCTCACCTTTTCAGAGGGAGGAAGGAATGCCCCAATTCGTGATCGAAAGAGAGATGCCGGGCGTCGGCGGCCTTGGTGCCGAGGAGTTGAAGGGTGCGTCGCAAGGGTCATGCTCGGTCCTTCGCGACCTCGGTCCCGAAATCCAGTGGGTCCATTCCTACGTCACCGACGACAAGATCTATTGCGTCTATCGGGCGCCGAGCGAGGATCTGATCAGGACTCATGCGGAAACGGCGGGTTTTCCGGCGAACAGCATAGCCCAGGTTAGAGCGGTAATTGATCCGACGACCGCCGAGTGAATCGGCGAACTTTTTTGTTCATGGATGGTCCGACTTGACGCAGGCGACCTCGTTTCCGCTGGGATCGAGGAACTGGAAACGTCGTCCCCCCGGAAAGGCGAATATCGGCCGGACGATTTCCGCGCCGGCACCACTGACCGCTTCCAGAGCCGATTCGAGATCGTCCACCTCGATCACCGGCAACGGCGCTTGCGTCGCCTCGGCCGGATCCCCCTGAAGCCCGATGTCGGTATCGCCGGTCAGGGTTGCCGCGTAGGTGGGAGCGAACTGCGTCAGAGACCAGCCGAACACACCTTCGTAAAAGCTCTTCGCGGCGGCCACGTCACGGACCGGCAGCTCGAAATAATTGAGGCGTGCCATTTGTCTTGTCTCCGGCTGCTCGATCCCTCGTCTCAATAGCGGCGAAGAAGGCCCGCCAGGCGGCCCTGGATCTGGACCTGCTCTTCCGGATAACGTTGCGGGTCATATTGCCGATTGGCGGGATCGAGGCGGATCATCTGGCCCTCCCGACGATAGGTTTTCAGGGTCGCTTCCTCGTTATTGATCAAGGCGACGACGATCTCGCCGTCGCGGGCGCTGTCGGTCTTCCGGACCAAAGCGAAGTCGCCGTCGAGGATTCCGACATCGACCATCGAATCGCCTGCCACTTCGAGAGCGTAATGTTCGCCCGGACCGAGCAAGGCGGCGGGGACGGGAAGGGTCTCGGTCCCCTGCAGAGCCTCGATCGGGGTTCCGGCGGCGATCCGCCCGTGAAGTGGAATGTCGAGAATGTCGTTGGCTGCGCGGGGCACCGTGACGGGCGCCGAGGGCGTAGCTTGAGCGCCGCCCATCGCCAGTTTGGTCTCCGGCATCCGGACCACTTCGAGGGCCCGGGCCCGGTTTGCCAGCCGCTTGATGAAGCCGCGCTCCTCGAGCGCCGAAATCAGCCGGTGAACGCCGCTCTTCGATTTCAGGTCGAGCGCCTCCTTCATCTCCTCGAAAGACGGCGACACGCCTGCTTCGGAAAGCCGCTCGTTGATGTAGACAAGAAGCTCATGTTGCTTGCGCGTCAGCATGTCGGTTCCCTCTCTGGAACGTTTGAGGAACGTGTACGGAACGTTTCGGATGCTGTCAAGCAGGCGCGCCGGGCGCCGTGGGAGCTAAAATCGCTTCCTAATCAGTCGGCGGCTGAGGCCGTCCTGGCGATCTCGACGAAATTGCGAAGCAGAAGATGCCCGTGTTCGCTGGCGATGCTCTCGGGGTGAAACTGGACGCCGTGGATCGGCAGTTCGACATGGCGCAGCCCCTGAACGGTGCCGTCGTCCGCGCGGGCATTGACGATGAGGCTTTCGGGCAGATCTTTCTCGGCAACGATTAGCGAATGATAACGGGTAGCGGAGAAGGACGAAGGCAGGCCATCGAACAACCCGCTGCCGTCGTGGAGGATCGCGCTCATCTTGCCGTGCATGATCGTTGGAGCGCGGATTACCTCCCCACCGAAATGCTGTCCGATCGCCTGATGGCCGAGACAGACACCCAATAAGGGTCGATGCGCCTCGGCGCAGGCGGCGACAAGTTCCAGCGATATTCCGGCATCGTCGGGCTTACCGGGGCCCGGCGAGATCAGGATCGCCGAAGCGCCCGACCCCATTGCCTGGCCTACGCTGATCGAGTCGTTGCGTTCGACCCGGGTCCGGACGCCGATCTCCCCCAGATACTGGACGAGGTTCCAGGTGAAGCTGTCGTAGTTGTCGACGACGAGGATCATTCGCCGGCGACCCGGACCTTAATTGGTGGCGCCGCTGCCGCCAAGCCGTTGCCGGGCCTCGCGGATTGCCTGCTCGTTGCGCCTGACGCCTACCGCGAGCTCCACGGCCCTGAAGAATTGCTGGGAAAGCTCGTCAGGAGTCGCGCCGCCGAGTTCGGATCGGACCGAGGCGATGGCACGAGGATCGGTGCTGGCGTCACCTGGGGTTCGCTCCGCGTGATGAACGACGAACCAGCCGGCGCCGTTTGGCGCCTCGACCAGACGGGCCCGCCCCTCCGGCAGGCTGAACAAGGCGAGCAGCGGAGGCGGCGCCTCTTCTCCGGCGCGCATCATCTCGAAGCGCCTGAGGTTGACGGTCTCGGGAGCCGGCGGACGAGGCTGCGCCGCGGCGAAGGCGGCGGCAGGCGCCGTGCCGCCATTGATCCGATTGACGATCTGTACAGCAAGCGCTCGCGCCCGCTGGTGGCCCCTTTGAAGGAGCAGCGCCTGGCGGACCTCGTCGCGAATCTGGGCAAGCGGTGGCGGCGCTGCCGGAATGACCCGTTCCACTCCGACAAGGGCAAATCTTTCCGGCCCGAGCGCCTCGACGACCGGCTCGAGATCGTCGGGGTCCATTTCGAAGGCGCTGGTGAGCAAAGGCTGGAGTTCGGCGGGGGCCTGCCATTGCCCTTGTCCGGGAACCTGGCCTGCGGCCGTCACTGGCGGAGTCGAGACGAAGTTCAGTCGCTCGGCACGCACGATTTCTTCGAAGCTTGCGCCGTCAGCCAGCTGGTCTTCCACCCGGGTGACCAAAGCGTCGAGCGCATCACGGCGCTTTCGGGTTTCGATTCTTTGGGCGATTTCGCCGCGAGCCATGTCGAGCGTGCGGGCCGGAACCGCGTTGATTGCTTCCACCCGGACGACGTGAAAACCCAGTTCGGACCGGATCGGCCCGGCCAGTGCGCCCTGAGCTGCGCCGAAAGCGGCGGCGGCGACTTGCGGCGTCGTTTCGCCGGCGAATGCGGCTCTCGTCTGATTTGGGAAGCTGATGTCGCCGGGGGCGAAGCCGGCCTGGCTTGCGGCGTCGGTGAAGCTCGCGCCATTGCGCACGCGCTGGACGAAGGCCGAAGCCGCCGCCTGATCCTGAAGCACCACATGCTGGAGGTTGCGGGTCTCGCTCGCGGCGAAAGCGGCCTGGTTCTGCTGGTAATAAGCGGCGATCTCCTGCTCCGTCGCCTGGCCGGCGGCGCCGACCTGCTCGGGGCCGAGCACGGCGTAACGCACCACCCGGCGTTCCGGGATGGTGAAGCGGGCGCCGTTGCTCCGGTAGAAAGCCTCGATTTCGGCGTCGGTCACCTGGAGGCTCTGAGCCATCAGTTCGGCCGGAATGACGCCGATCGTGCCACGGCGACGCTCCAGCTGCAGATTGGCATATTCGCGGACGATAGCGTCGGGGACGAACCCGGATCCGGCCAGCGGCAAGGCCAGTTGGCGGACCATCAGAGATCGGGCGATTTCCTCCCGAACGTCGCGCTCTGTCATGTTCTGCTGGGCAATGGCCTGACGGAAAGTGGCCACGTCGAACTGTCCGGTGAAATTGCGGAACTGGGGAATGTTGACGATAACCCGGTCGATCATTCGGTCGGAAACGACAACGCCCTGGTCCCGGCCGAACGCCATCAGGGCCTCGCCGGTGATCAGCTGGCCGAGGATCCCATCGAACGCACCCTGGGCGAAGAAGGATTCCATCGTCAGACCGGGCTGCTGAGCCTGGGCCTGCGCATAGATGCGGTTGATCTGCTGGCTCAGCTCGGATTCGGTGACTTCGCCATCGTCGATCTGGGCCAGAGTCGTTCCGCCGCCGGCGCCTGGGCTGATGCCGCCAAGACCGCCCATGCCGTCGGTCCCGAAGCCGGTGACGACCATGGCCAGCAAGGCCAGGAAAAGAACCCCGATGGCAGCCCAGTTGCGCAGTCTTTTGCGAAAAGAAGATTTCATTGATGGCCCCGAGAGGATGCAGGTTTGCGCGGGTCATAGAAGCGCGCTAGGCGGCCCGCAACCTAGACTGGGGGAATCGTCAGATCATGCATGTCCGCCGCAAGCTCGTCGCCGGCAACTGGAAGATGAATGGCGGCATCGCCCAGTTGAGCGAGCTTTCCGTCATTGCGAAGGCAGCGCGCGAAGCGTCAGGGGTCGATGTCGCGATCTGCCCGCCATTCACCTTGATCGCTCCGGCGGTGACCCGATCCGGCGGTCTCGTCATCGGCGCCCAGGACGTCCATTCGGCGCCGAGCGGAGCCCATACCGGATGCGTGTCCGTAGCGATGATCAAGGAAGTGGGTGCGCGAATGGTCATCGTCGGCCACTCCGAGCGCCGGGCCGAGCAGAAAGAGAGCGACGAGCTGGTGCGGTCAAAGGCCGAAGCGGCGCTGGCCGGCGGGTTCATCACCATTGTCTGCGTCGGCGAAAGCGAAGCCCAAAGGCAGAGCGGAGAGCATGTGCCGGTCGTCGTCAGCCAGCTCGCCGGCTCGCTTCCTGACAACTGGGAAGAAGGCGAGCTGGTCATCGCCTACGAACCAATCTGGGCGATCGGCACCGGCAAGGTCGCGACCACAAGCGACGTAGCCGAGATGCATGGAGCGATCCGTCATGCTCTCGTCGATCGCTTTGGCGATCGCGGCGCCAGGCTTCGGATTCTTTACGGCGGGTCGGTGAAGGCGGACAATGCGGCCGAGCTGTTCGCGGTCGGCGACGTCGACGGCGCCCTGGTCGGCGGCGCGAGCCTGACCGCGGAGCAGTTCGTCCCGATCATCGAAGCGGCTGCACGCAGCTAGAGACATTCCATCGCCTCGACACAATTGGCTGATCGAGGGCGGCAATCGCTTCACGTTCCGATGGGCCGGCCAACCGAGTCCGGCCGAGGGGTTGGCAGGGGCGGGCCGATCCCCTAGATCGCGACCAGCAAATTTCCTGAAAGCTACTCCATCATGTTCACCTTCCTTCTCATCGTGCAGACGCTCGTCGCGGTGGCGATGATCTCCGTTATCCTGATGCAGCGATCGGAAGGCGGCGGCTTTGCCGGTGGCGGAAGTCCCGCGGGCATGATGAGCGCTCGCGGCGCTGCCGATTTCCTGACCCGTTCGACCGCGATCCTTGCCGGGGTGTTCGTCGTCCTTTCGATCGTCATCGCGGCCATTGCGGCCGGCGAGCGCGCCCCGCGGACGATCGATCCTGGCCTGCTTCAGAAGGGCCCACCCGCCGGCGCTCCGATCGAGCAGCAAAGCTCACCTTTCACGCCGACCGCGCCCGCCGGCAATGCCCAGCCGGGTGCAGCACCGGCGCCGGCGCCGGCTGAAGCCCCGGCCGGCAACCAGTCCGGCGGAGTCCCGATCGCGCAATAAAGCTGGGGCGGCCTGATCGGCGCGCGCATCATCCCCGTTCGCTTTGTCTTTTCCGCCTGGCGAGGCCTTTTTCCTTGAGCGGAACAGAAAAAATCTGATTCGCCGGCTTGCCCTCATCGGGCCGGGCCGCTTAAGCCTGCCCTCCCATGGCGCGGTTCATTTTTATCACCGGCGGCGTGGTCTCATCGCTTGGCAAGGGTCTGATGGCGGCGTCGCTTGCGGCGCTCCTGCAGGCGCGCGGCTTCACCGTACGGCTTCGCAAGCTCGATCCCTATCTCAACGTCGATCCGGGGACGATGTCGCCGTACCAGCATGGCGAGGTCTACGTGACCGACGACGGGGCCGAGACCGATCTCGACCTGGGCCATTATGAAAGATTCACCGGCGTTCCGGCCCGCCAGTCGGACAACGTCACCTCCGGACGCATCTATCAGGGGATCATCCAGCGCGAACGGCGCGGCGACTATCTCGGCGCCACGGTCCAGGTCATTCCGCACGTCACCAACGCCATCAAGGACTTCATCCGCGGCGACATCTCGCCCGACTGCGATTTCGTCATCTGCGAGGTCGGCGGCACCGTCGGCGACATCGAATCGCTCCCGTTCATCGAAGGAATCCGCCAGTTCAGGAACGAAGTGGGCCGCGACCGGACTTTGAGCATCCACACGACGTTGGTGCCGTACATCGCCGCCGCCGGTGAGCTGAAGACGAAGCCGACCCAGCACAGCGTTCGCGAGCTCACCAGTCTTGGGATCCAGCCGGAAATCATCGTCACAAGGTGCGACCGGCCCTTGCCGGAAAGCGATCGCGAGAAGATCGCCCTTTTCTGTAACGTCCGCCGCGAGGCGGTCGTGCCGGCGCTCGACGCGCCGAGCATTTATTCCGTCCCCGCCCAATATCACGAGGCCGGCCTCGACAGCGAGGTCCTCCGGGCCTTCGGCATCGACGACGCTCCGGAACCGGAAATGGCCCGCTGGCTCGACGTCACCGATCGCCTGTTCAATCCCGAAGGCGAGGTGACGATCGGCGTCGTCGGCAAATATGTCGGTCTTCAGGACGCCTATAAGAGCCTGACCGAAGCCCTGGTCCATGGCGGGCTCGCCAACCGCGTCAGGGTCAACATTCGCTGGCTCGACGCCGAATTGTTCGAGCATCCAGATGCCGAGATCGCGGCGTCGCTCGAGCCCTGTCATGGCATCCTCGTGCCTGGCGGCTTCGGCGAACGCGGCACCGAAGGAAAGATCGCCAGCGTCCATTTCGCCCGTGAAAAACGCGTGCCTTATTTCGGCATTTGCCTTGGCATGCAGATGGCCTGCATCGAAGCGGCGAGGAATACGTCCGGAATCGAAGGCGCGGGAAGCAGCGAGTTCGGCGATACCGATGCGCCGGTGGTGGGCCTGATCACCGAATGGATGAGCGAGGAGGGGCTTCAGCGACGCGAAGCCGATGGTGATCTTGGCGGAACGATGCGGCTCGGGGCCTATGAGGCAAAGCTTGCCGGCAACAGCGTCGTCAGGAGCGTCTACGGCACCGACACGATCAGCGAGCGTCATCGCCATCGTTATGAGGTCAACGTCCATTACAAGGAGAAACTGGAGCAAGGCGGCCTGGTCTTTTCCGGAATGAGCCCCGACGGGGAGTTGCCGGAGATCGTCGAGCGGCCCGACCATCCCTGGTTCATCGGCGTCCAGTTCCATCCCGAGCTGAAGAGCAAGCCGTTCGACCCGCATCCCTTGTTCGCGTCGTTTATCGAGGCCGCTGTCAGGCAGTCCCGGCTGGTATAGGCGGGAGACGTCCCGCCGGTCCGATCATTGTCAAAGGGTCGCCTTTCTGATCAACCTTGCCGATGATCCTGTCTTCCCTCATCGGCCTCGTCCTCCTGGTCCAGGCGGCCACCGTCTCACCGGAGCATTTCTTCCTTGGCCGAACCCATGGCCAAGGGACCGTGCGGGTGATCCTGTCCGGAAGCCATTCGGTCCGCGTCGATAGCCGCGGCCGGATGGACCCGGATGGCACCCTCATTCTCGATCAGAGGGTTCAGGAGGAGGGGAAGCCGGCACGCAACCGCAGCTGGCGGCTGGTCCGCTCCGGTCCCAATCGCCTGACCGGAACGCTGAGCGACGCGCGTGGTCCGGTCACGGGCGATCTGAACGGGAATGTCCTCCATGTCCGGTATCGAAGCAACGAGGGCCCTTCGGTCGAGCAGTGGATCACGTTCCAGCCCAATGGCCGGACCGCCCGCAACCGGATGACGTTCCGACGATTCGGCGTGACCGTGGCAACGGTGGAGGAAGTGATTCAGCGGGTGGATTGACCTGCAGTGTCAGCACCGACCGGAAGGGGGCGACGGGTGACGCTCTTCAGCCGCCCCACTGCGAAGTTGACGAAGTTTACGGTTACGTCGTTCTGAAAGGCCCGTGGAAGCCGCTGTTGTAGATCGATGCTCGTCATTCAGCACATCTGGACCCAGTGGACCAAAAGTTCGCGCGGTGCCAATTCGCCGCTCCAGCGGCCGCGTCTCGACGAGGCCTATCCGCTCCCGCACATCGTCGACTTGATCCCGGTCGTCCGTCACGAAATCCGCGTCCTCGAACACGAGAATTTCGAACCGGTGGAGGAATACGGCCCGGTCAGCCGCGATCAGTGGGAACGCCTGCAGCCGCCCCGGGACAATGCTCTCGACTGGCGATTGCGCGAGGATCGCGTCGAGATCGTCATTCGAAAACCCTCGCAGGAACGCCAGCAGACCAAATGGCCGGCTTATTTGCCGAACCCGCTCTTCATCCTGAAGGAAAATGAAACGGCAAGGATCGAGTGGAACGGCCGATTCACCTCATCCATGTCGGGACGAAACCGCGCCACATATTACGAGCAGCACATTTACTGGCTCGCTCTGACTCGAGAGCCGGCCGAGCGCCTGTTCCTCGACGCCAGTCCGAAAAAGGCGATCGACCTGCGAACCGAAATCTACTGAACAGCGAACCAGCGCGCGTGTGCGGGTTCAGGCTGGACCGGCAGCATCCATCCATGGCGGGTTGGGAATATTCTCCGTCGCCTGGTGAAGGTAACTGGACCAGCGTTCGGAAAGGTCGTCGAAATAAGGATCGTCTTCGGCGATCCGGCGGGTCAGCAGCGGCGCCGTCCGATCGCGCGGCATGACGACCATGTCGAGCGGCCTGGCGACGCCGAGGTTCGATCTCATCGCGCTATCGAAGGAAAGGAAGCCGAACTTCACGGCTTCATGGAGCGGTGTCGCAAAGGCCAGGCCGCGATCAAGGATCGGCTTGCCATATTTTGTCTCGCCGATCTGGAGGAACGGGACTTCGGGCGTGCATTCGATGAAGTTGCCGGCGCTGTAGATGAGGAAGAGGGAAGGGGGGCCGTTTCCGATCCTTCCGCCAAGCAGCAGCGATACCCAGCTTTCGATGTTGATCGCCCTTAGGGCATTGCCGACCGTGGCATTGGCCAGCTGGATTGCCTCGCCGACCAATTGGGCCGCGCGGAACATCGAACTGCAGTCGTCCAGGGTTCGGTTCAGTTCGCCATGCTGGATCTCGCCGGGTTCGGCGGTGCCGGGCGGCGGCAGCCCTTCCTGAAGAAGCCCGATGACCGACTGGCTCATCGACAGGCTGCCGGCGGTGCAGGCGAAGATCTTGCGGTTGGGCTGGTCCGCAAGCGTGTGGAGCTTCTTGAACGACGAGAAATTGTCGACTCCCGCATTGGTGCGCGTGTCGGCGATCATGATCAGGCCCGCATCGAGCATCATGCCGAGGCAATAGGTCATCGCCGGGCAAACTAGCCGCAAATGCGATTGTTTCCACCCACTAGAATCGCTTGAGCGCAGGCCGACATCGTTTCGGCACGGAGACGAGCCAGGCAAGGGGCCGCGAAAGGAACGGGAGACTGGGGAACTGCGTTCAATATGTGTGTCAAATCCGGCACTTCGAGAGGAGATTCCCCGTGCAGGAACGCAATGATCAAAATCGCGACCGGCAACAGCAGCAAAGCGGCAATCAGGATCGTCAGCAGCAGCAGCAGAGCGGCAACCAGGATCGTCAGCAGCAGCAGGGCGGCCAGAACCAGCAGGGCTTCGAGCGCCAGCAGCAGCAGGGCGGCCAGGGCCAGCAGGGTTCCGAGCGTCAGCAGCAGCAAGAAAATGAAGGCGGCTCGCGGCAGCAGGGTGGCCAGTCCGGCTTCGAGCGTGAAGACCGAGGCGGCATGAGCGGCAGCCAGGGCGGCCAGCAGCAGGGCGGCCAGTCCGGCGGCGATCGCCAGGGTGGCGGCGGCATGAGCGGCGGCCAGGACAGCCAGCAGGGCGGTCAGTCCGGCATCGACCGCGATCGCGGCGGCCAGGGCGGCCAGCAGCAGGGCGGCCAGGGTCAATCCGGCCAGCAGGATCGGCAGGACCGCGACCGTCAGCAGCAGCAGCAGTCAGAGCCGGGACGCCAGGGCGGCCTTGGCGGCAGCCAGGGTGCAGAGCCGAGACGCAATGACGAAAGCGATCAGCAGCGCTGATTGACGTCCTAAGAACGAGGAAAGGGCCGCGCCTTCGGGGGCGGCCCTTTTCATGCCTTCGGCAGTTCGGCCTCTATTTGGCGGCGAACTGACCGGTCTCGGCGCCGAAATGCTCGCGCGCATAAGTGCGGGCCGCGTGAGCGCTTCGGAAGCCTTCTTCGACCGGGGTGGTCGTAACCAGGGGGTAACCCTGGCTGTTATAGCGGGTTTCGCGAACGGTCAGTCGGAACTGGCCGTCATCGCCCTTGGCGATCAGATAAGGTTTGAGGATCTCTCTCGACATTTGATGGTCTCCGGAAAAGCAAAGGCCCTCCTCCGTTGGACGGAAGAGGGCCGGTGGGTCATCCCAGCAGCTCGGCGACGATACGCCTGAGCTCGAGGCTGGAAAGAGTTGGGGTGCGACGCTCGCCGGCTCCGTCCGAAAGCAGGGCCTTCGGCAAATGGAGTTTGGGCCGCGTCGACCCGATCGTCTGTATGTTCATTTCACTCTCTGGCGGAGATCTCCGCCTTTTCATCAATCATAATTACGTTTCGGCTCAACGCCGGAACTGCCCGCGGCGCGGGCCTCCGGTCGGGCCGCCGGGGGTCTTTTCCCGGAAGATGATCCTGCCCTTGGACAGGTCATAAGGCGTCATTTCGACGTGAACCCGGTCGCCGACCACCGACTTGATGCGGAAACGCCGCATCTTGCCGGCGGTGTAGGCGATGATCCGATGCTCGTTGTCGAGCATGACGCCGAAGCGGCCGTCGGGGTAGATCTCGTCGATCAGCCCTTCGACCACCAGCAGTGCCTCCTTCGCCACGCTTTAGGAAGCGTCGCTCAGATTGGTCGCCGAGATCTTGCCGTCGCGGCCGGTCTCGAGCTCGTAGCTGAGCTTCTGGCCTTCGCGCAGGCTGGACATTCCGGCCCGCTCGACGGCGCTGATGTGAACGAAGGCGTCCTTGCCGCCGGCTTCGTTGGTGATGAAGCCGTAGCCGCGGTCGGTATTGAAGAATTTAACGGTTCCGATAGCCATGATCGGGTCCTTTCATGCAAAAATGCCCGCGCGCGAACGGCGCGGCGGGGCCGGTGTAGCTCGAAAGGGAAAAGAGAAGCCCGAGGGCGTTCAGTCTCGCTCGCAGGCGACGTCAGCCACACCGATATAAGCGAGTGGCCGTTAATTTACAATGCGGGAAATATGAACGCCTCAGGCGAGTTTAGAGGCGTACCTGTGGAAGTGGGCCGCGCACTTCTGAGGCAACGCGGCCCTGAAGAAAAATCCCAGAGATCAGAAAACGATGAAGTCGGCGTTTCCGAGACCTGTCCACGCTTCGGGGTTCAGTGTGGCGAAAAGAATCTTTTCCCCGGCGCCAGTTCCATCCGAGTCGAAATACAGGTTTCCGGTCGACTCATCGAAGAGGATTCGGTGATTAGCATCTGTCGCGTCGCCGCCTACATTTCGGGCGAACGCGCCCGCTGCGAGTGTGCCGATCGAGAGGCCGGTGAAGATCGCATCGTCCAGTCGGAGGAATTCCCCGCCGCTGGAATCGAAGTCGAGGATCGTGTCGACGTTGGTGAGTGAATTCAGCTCGGTATCGAAGTAGAAATTGTCGTTGTTGCCGCCACCGGAGAGGATGTCGTTACCGGTTCCGCCATGAATATGGTCATTCCCTTGCTGGGCATGGACAACGTCGTCTCCGGACCCAGCGAAGATGAGGTCGGCACCGCCACGTCCGACAATGAAATCGTCGCCGATCACAGGGTCGCCATCAATGTCATCTGTAAAGTTTGTTCCCGTGATGACGGTAAAGGTTTCATCGAAGAAGGCCCCGCTCTGGCTGACGCGAACGGTAAGTTCGTAGATCCGGTCGTCTTCGAAAGCGTCGCCGCCACTGCTCATGGTACTGATCGCTCCCGTCGAGCTCACAACGATGTCCGCGTTGGTATCGGCGAGAACGTTCCCGTCGAGGTCAGATTCTACGAAGCTGATGACATTGAAGCTGTAAGCTCCTGCCCCTCCGTCCGGGTCCAGGATCCCAATCTGGCCAATGACACCTCCGGGCAGTGAGTTGCCCGGCGGGATGGTGATGTCGAATGTTAAGTCGGCCGCTGCGTCGTTGGTGCCGGTGATGTTGATGGTCACCGTGGTGACGGTGCCGTCCGCCGACGAAACGTTGAACGTGTCGGTGTAGAGCTGTCCGTCGACGAACTCGTCGTGGGCGCTGGTCGCCGTGTAGGTCCAGTTGCCGTCGGCATCGATCGCGAAGGTGCCGTAGAGGCCGGCGGTGCCGGCCTGGGCCACGAAGCTCTCGGGGCTGTCGACGTCGCTGATGGTGAGCTGGCCCGACGTGCTGATCGCCTGGGGCGTGTTGCCCTCGAGGAGGTTGGCGACGTCCGCCGACAGCACCGCTGCGTCGTTGGTGCCGGTGATGTTGATGGTCACCGTGGTGACGGTGCCGTC
>DAINCA010000019.1:0-18129 GCA_036732645.1 Allosphingosinicella sp. | reverse complement strand
CGGTGCCGCATCACGATCTCGCTCGGCATGCCGAGACGCTGAAGCGTCTCCCGCTCGAAGGCATCCGGATCGACGACGCCGTCGGGATCGACGTGAAGCGCCATGTCGACCAAAGCCGACGACAGATATTCGACGGTCGCGAAGCCCTGGTTGAAGGTCCGTGACGCCTCGATCTTCTGGACCAGGGACTGCGGCATCGGCTGCCTCGTCTGGTAATGAAGGGCGAAGCGGTTGAGGATCTCCGGCGTCAGCACCCAGTTTTCGTGCACCTGGCTCGGATATTCGACGAAGTCACGCGGCGTTCCGAGCAGGCTCGGATAATGGACGTCGGCCAGGAAGTAATGGATGGCGTGGCCGAATTCGTGGAACAGGGTCTCGGCGTCGTCGAGGCTGATCAGTACCGGCTCGCCTGGTCCGGGCTTGACGAAATTGTTGTTGTTGGACCCCAGGACGATGTCGTCCTCGAGCAGACCCGAACGGATCCGGTAGGTGGTCGCCCAGGCGCCGGAACGCTTGCCGGTGCGGGCGAACATGTCGCCGTAGAACACGCCGACCGTCTCGCCGGCCCGGTTCGTCACCTTCCAGGTCCTGACGTCCGGATGGAAGACCGGAACCTCACCCGTATTCTCGGTGAACTGAAGCCCGTAGAGCTGCCCGGCCATGTGGAACATGCCGTTGATCATGTTGTCGAGCTGGAAATAAGGCTTCAGCTCTTCCTGGGAGAGATCGTAACGATCCTGGCGGATCTTCTCCATGTAGTAACGATAATCCCAGGGCTCGATCGTGATGTCGTGGCCGAGCCGGTTGGCGATCGCCTGCTGCTCCGCGACTTCCTCGCGCACCCGCGCGACGGCGGCGGGCCAGACCCGCTCCATCAGTTCCTGGGCCCGCGCCGGCGTTCCCGCCATAGTATCCTGCATCCGCCATTCGGCATGGCTTCCGAAACCGAGCAGGCGCGCGCGGTCGGCCCGCGCCTTGACGATCTTCGCGATCACCTGGTTGGTGTCGTTGGCATCGTTATTGTCGCCGCGATTGACGAAAGCGCGGAACACCCGCTCGCGGAGCGCGCGATCGTCGGCGAAGGTGAGGATGGGATCGACCGCGGAACGCGTATTGACGATCGCGAACTGGCCCGCCGGAAGATTGCGCTCGCGCGCCGCCGAAGCCGCTGCCGCCTTGACGTCGTCCGGAACGCCGGCGAGCTGAGCCTCGGTCGCGACGATATAGGTCTGCTCGTCGGCGAGCACCTTCTCGCTGAATTCCGAGAAGAGCCGGGCGAGTTCCTGATTGTAGGCCGACAGCTGCTGCTTCTGGGCGGCATCGAGGTTGGCGCCGCGCCTGACGAACTGGTCGAACAAGCGGGTCACGACCCTTTGCTGCTGGGCATTCAGGCCCGAGGTCTCGCGCGCGGCGTGGATCGCCTTCACCCGATCGAACAAGGCCTGGTTGAGGATGATCTCGTCATAAGCGGCAGCCAGACGCGGCGACCATTCGCGGTCGATCGCCTGATATTCGGGCGTCGACATGTTGGAGGTCATGACCGAGAAAATGGTCTCGACCCGGTCGAGCCGCTCACCGGCGCGTTCGAGCGCCTCGACGGTGTTGGCGAAGGTCGGCGCCTCCGGATTGTTGGCGATCGCCAGGACTTCGCGGCTTCTTTCGGCGATCGCGAACTCGAACGCCGGCGGAAACATATCCGGCCGGACCCGGTCGAACGGCGGTACGCCGTCATAAGGGCCGGTCCATTCGGCGAGCAGGATGTTGTCGGGCACGGTCACGGCCGCCGCCTCGGGGGCATCCGCCGTCACCTGCGAAGCGCTTGCCGGTGCGTCTTCAGCCATGGTTGTGCATCCACCGAGCGCGATCACCGCCGCGCCTGCCATCAGAATAGACTTCAATGTGACTCTCCATGTCGAACCTGGAAGGCCGAAACGCGGGCGCGCCGGCCGATGACACCGTCCTATAGGATCAAGGCTTAACCGCGCGCAACGCAGCTCCGGCGGCATTCGCGAAAGATGGTTTTACGCCTCTTTTCCAGACGAGGCGATTGGCGCATGATCGGCCAGGGAGAGGTCGATGCTTTCGCCGGACTCATTGGTCCTTCAATCAAGCTATGCTCTGCTGGTCGCCGCGATGCTCGCGTCCAGGCTATCGCGCGCCCGGGTGCTGGTGGCGATCGCCGCGGCGATCGGGATGGGCCATGCTTTTTGGAACGATGACATGGTCACCACGATCTGGATGGGTCTGCTGCTGGCGACCTGCCTCGTCGTCATCATCGTCAATCTCCAGAGCGAGCGGAATATCCTGTTCAGTGCGGAGGAGAAAGCCATGGTGGATCGCCTCTTCTCCGATCTGCCGCGACGAAGCGCCCGCCATATTCTCGACCAAGGGGTGTGGCTCAACGGCGAGGACAATGACGAGCTGACGCGCGAGGGCGAGCCCGTCCACCACCTTTATTATCTCGCCAGCGGCGAAGCGCGGGTGATCAGCATGGGCCGGCAGGTGGGTATCTGCCGCGCCGGCGATCTTGTCGGCGAGCTCACGGTCCTTTCCGGGGAAGCGGCGAGCGCGAGCGTCGTCCTCAACGGCCCCGCCCGATTCTGGTGCGCGCCGGCCGAGGAATTGCGGCCTTATGTCGAGGCGAACGACGATGTTCGCCAGGCACTTGAGCACGGCTTCGCCGCGTCGCTCAGAGCCAAGTTGCGGGCGAGCAACAAGACCATCGCCGAAGCCGGCGGCGTGGCCCCGTCGGTCAGCTGAACCGAATTTATTCGCCGAGGTGCTTGAGCGCGGCGCCCGCGCCGCGGCGAATGACGAGGTTTCGGATCTCGGTCATGTCCTCCATCGCGAAACGAATGCCTTCGCGGCCGAGACCGCTATCCTTGACGCCGCCATAAGGCATGTTGTCGACCCGATAGGAAGGCACGTCGTTGATGACGACGCCGCCGACGTCGAGCCGGTCCCAGGCGTCGAACATCTTGAACAGATCCCGGGTGAAGATTCCCGCCTGGAGTCCGAACTTGCTGTCGTTGACCTCGTCCAATGCATCGTCGAACCGGGTGAATTTCGACAGGATCGCGACCGGGCCGAACGCCTCCTCGCGCGCCACGTTCGCCGACGGATCGACATTCTCGAGCAAGGTCGCCTCGAGCATCGCACCTTCACGCTTGCCGCCGCACAAAAGCTTCGCGCCGCCATCGACGGCCTCGCGGATCCAGTTGTCGAGCCGGCGCGCTTCGCCTTCGCTGATCATCGGGCCGATGAAGGTATTGCGGTCCTTCGGATCGCCGGCGACGAGCTTGCGCGCGCGCGCGCAGAGCCGGTCGCGAAGATCGTCGTAAATTTCGGCGTGGATGATGATCCGCTGGACGCCGATGCAGCTCTGCCCCGATTGGTAGAATGCGCCGAAGATGATCCGTTCGACGGCATCGTCGAGATCGGCGTCGGAATCGACGATCACCGCCGCATTGCCGCCCAGCTCGAGCACGACCTTCTTCTTGCCGGCGCGCGCCTTCAGGTCCCAGCCCACGCCCGGCGAGCCCGTGAAGCTGAGCAGTTTCAGCCGTTCGTCGGTGGTGAACAGATCGGCGCCCTCGCGGTGCGCCGGAAGGATCGAGAAGGCGCCCTTCGGCAGGTCGGTTTCGGCCAGAACCTCGCCCATGATGATCGCCCCCAAAGGCGTCCGGCTCGCCGGCTTCATCACGAACGGGCAGCCGACGGCGATCGCCGGAGCGATCTTGTGAGCGGCGAGGTTGAGCGGGAAATTGAATGGCGACACGAAGCTGCACGGCCCGATCGGCACCCGTTTCCAGATGCCCTGATAACCCTTCGCGCGCGCGCTGATGTCGAGCGGCTGGACCTCTCCGGTCATTCGCACCGATTCCTCGGCCGCGATCCGGAACGTGTCGATCAGCCGGGTGACCTCGCCCTCGCTGTCCTTGATCGGCTTGCCGGCCTCGACGCACAAGGCGAAGGCCAGCTCGTCGAACCTTTCCTTGAAGCGGTCGACGCAATGCTGGAGCACGTTCTGCCGCTCGAAGCTCGCCATCCGGGCCATCGGCTCCGCCGCTTCGGCGCAGGCCGCGATTCCGGCATCGATCGTCTTGGCATCGGCTTGGGCGACCCGAAACGCGACCTCGCCGCTAAACTTGTCGGTGACCTCGAGGTCGCTGTTGGGCTGCTTCGCCTCGTTCGCGAGATAGAGCGGATAAACGTCCTTCAGCTTCACCATCCCCCCGCTCCCGTCAGGCGAGGGTCGGCTTGGGGCCGTGCGCCGCGGGCATATGTTCCTCGACCTGCTCGACGGTCAGACCGCTGGGTGTCCCGAGGTCGAGCGCAGCGCTCAATTCCTTGATCTCGCGATTCAGGATTCGGTCGTTCTCGCTATAGTCGACCGGGCAGTCGATCAGGTGGACGCCCGGCGTGTCAAGGCACTGTCGGAGCAGACCCGGCAGGCTCTCGGCACTTTCGACCCGATGCCCGCTGGCGCCGTAGCTTTCCGCATATTTGACGAAATCCGGGTTGCCGTAAGTGAGCCCGAAATCCTCGAAGCCCATATTGGCCTGCTTCCAGCGGATCATGCCGTAGGCATCGTCGCGAAGAATGAGGACGGTGATGTTGAGGCCGAGCCGGACGGCGGTCTCCATCTCCTGGCTGTTCATCATGAAGCCGCCGTCGCCGCAGATCGCCATCACCTTGCGGCCCGGATAGACCATCGCGGAGGCCATCGCCGACGGCAGGCCAGCGCCCATCGTCGCAAGGGCATTGTCGAGCAACACCGTGTTCGACTGGCGGGCCGGATAATTGCGCGCGAACCAGATCTTGTAGACGCCGTTGTCGAGGCAGATGATTCCGTCCGCCGGCATCGCCTCGCGGACCTGCTGGACGAGGCAGGCGGGGAAGACCGGGAAGCGCTGATCGCCGCACATCGAAGAGGTATGCTCGACCTCGGCCGCGCGGGCGCGAAGCATCGCGTCGAAGCTCCAGGTGCCGGACGGAACGACGTCTTCCTTGATCTGCCAGATCGCGTTGGCGATGTCGCCGATCACCTCGATCTGCGGGAAATAGACCGGGTCGACCTCCGCCGTCCGGGTGCTGACGTGGATCACTTCGGTGCCGCCATTGACCATGAAGAAAGGCGGCTTTTCGATCACGTCGTGACCGACGTTGATGATGAGGTCGGCGGCGCCGAGCGCGCGATGGCAGAAGTCGCCGGCCGACAAAGCCGCGCAACCGACGAACCTGGGATGAGTCTCGTCGATCACGCCCTTGCCGAGCTGGGTCGTAATGAACGGAATCCCGGTCTTCTCGATGAACTGGAGAAGCATCCGGCTGGTCATCTTGCGGTTGGCGCCGGCACCGATGACGAGGATCGGCGATTTCGCCTGCTCGATCTTGCGAACGGCGGCGCGAACCGATTTCTCGTCGGCGAGCGGCCGGCGGACGTGGCTTCGCGCAAGCGGCTTCGATTCGGTATTTTCGTCGGCGATATCCTCGGGCAGCTCGAGGTGGGTCGCGCCGGGCTTCTCCTCCTCCGCGAGCCGGATCGATTCCCTCACGCGGCTCGGGATATTGTCGGCGCTTGCGAGCTGATGGGTATATTTGGTGATCGGCCGCATCATGTCGACGACGTCGAGGATCTGGAAGCGGCCCTGCTTCGACTTCTTGATCGGCTTCTGGCCGGTGATCATCAGCATCGGCATTCCACCCAGTTGCGCATAAGCGGCCGCCGTCACGAAGTTCGTCGCGCCGGGCCCCAGCGTCGCGATGCAAACGCCGGTGCGCCCGGTATGGCGCCCGTAAGTGGCGGCCATGAAGCCGGCGCCCTGCTCGTGGCGGGTGAGGATCAACTTGATCTTCTTCGATCGCGAAAGGCTGTCGAGGAAGTCGAGATTTTCTTCGCCGGGAACGCCGAAAATATATTCGACGCCCTCTTCCTCGAGGCACTGGATGAAAAGGTCAGAAGCTTTCGTCATGTCGCCGGCTCCGATCATTGCGGAGCGAAGAACGTCGACCGCCCTCCTGCCCCTGTGGCCCGAGCTTAGCGGGGATTATCGGGGCTGTCATTAGAAGGCGAGAACGGCCGTCCTTCGCACGCGAAATGAAGCTTTTCCGGACGGCTGCAAGCAGGGTTGCGGAAGGCGCTATCATTGTTCGTGAGCGAATGATAATCTTCGCGAGAGCCGATCCTCTGCTGGTCGGCCGTGGGGCAAAAAATGGTCGTATCTGGAACACGGTTCAGATCGGCGATTGCAGGGATGGCGCTGGTCGCGGCGCTGGGCGCGCTGAGCCTCGCCGGCTACCGGTCACTGGTCGCGGCCGACCATATCGAACCGCCGCTTCGAACCGATCCGGCCGCAGACACGAACCCCGACCGAGCGGGTGACATCGCCGACATCTATCTGTTCTACACCGCCGACCAGCTGGTCCTCGCGGTCACCTTCGGCGGGCCGCAGGCGACGACGTTGCCGGCGATCTACGATCCGGACATCCTCTACACGCTGCAATTGTCGAATGACGGCGATCCGCGAACAACGGAATTCCCCATTCAGATCCGCTTCGGCCGCGACGGCGCCGGCAATGCGGGCGTAAGAGTCACTGGTCTGCCGGGCGGCACGACGGTCGAAGGTCCCGTCGAAACCGATCTTCAGTCGCCGAGCGGAATTCGAGTCCGTGCCGGATTGTTCGACGATCCCTTCTTCTTCGACTCGCAGGGCTTTCGCGAGACAAGGTCGAGCGGCAATCTCGCGTTCAACAATCAGCGCAATTTCTTCGGTTCCCAGAACATCACGATCGTCGTCGTGCAGATTCCGTTGAGCCAGGTTCGCAACGGCAACAAGCTCATCGATCTGTGGTCGGAAGCCTTTCGGTTCGGTGGCCAGATCTGATGCGGCTTTTCTATCTTTGCCTGCCGGTCGCCGCCTCGTTGGCGGCATGCGGCGGAGGCGGCGGCGACGAGGCGCCTCCACCACCACCACCGCCGGTCGTCGGAACCGCCTTCAATGTCGACCCCTGCCTTACCCAGTTCGTTCTTCCCGGCCGGACGGTCGCGATCGAGGTAATCCCCGACACGCTCACGCTCGACCCGACCCTGCCATCCCAGTTCCCCAACGGCCGCTCTTTGACCGATTCCGTCATCGACCGCACTTTGGCTTTCCTGTTCCTCGATCTCACCGTCCATGGGATCGACACGCTCGAGCGGCTTCCGCTCAATCCGCCCGCCAACGATCGCCCCTTCCGAAGCGAATTCCCTTATCTTGCGCTGCCACAGGGCAATCCGCCGCTCGACTCCGGCGCCGGCCAGAACTTCCAGTTCAGGTCCGATCCCCTGTCCGCTTATGTGACGGTCGACCGTACCGGGATGCCCGCTCTGGCGACCGCCCTCATCCCGCTCAATTCGCGCAACGAATATAATGACGACACGGTCACCGACGATCTCAGCAAGGGCGCCAACGGCGAATTCAAATGGGTGCCTGCGCTGCGCAACTCGCTCGTCGCCTTGACCACCGCCTTGGCCGACGATTTTCAACGCGCCGGCCTGACAATGTGCGCCCGGCGGGGGTAAAGAGGGTGCCGCGGCTCGGCCGCTGGCTGGCCTACGCTTTCGCGGCGATCATGATCGTGCTCATCGTCGAATCGGCCTGGTTCGCGCCAGGGACGGCGATCACGGCGCCAAAGGCCGCAGCGCGAATGTTATCGGCGCCAGTCCCTTATCCTCCCGATCATCGAACCGCTTTGGCCGATGCCGACCGGGCGCTTGCCACCGCGCAAATGCGCGCCGCCGACAATCCGGGCTGGCTCGCGGAGGAAATGCTGGCGCGAGCGCATTTCGAGCGCGCACGGCTGACCGACTCGCTTGCGGACTTCGTCGCGACCGAACAAGCGCTGGCGCGAAGCATGAACCTCGCGCCGCCAGGATCCGGTCCCCACCTCCTCCAGGCCGTCTTCGACCTTGCGATGCACCGGCTCGACGACGCCGAGGCGCAGCTCGATCGAATCATGCATTATGCGATCCCGCCGGAAGCAGGCGAGAGGGCGCAGATCGAGGCAATGCGCGGAGACATCGCTTTCTATCGCGGGCGCTACGAACGGGCGCTTCGACATTATGACCGCGCCGAACATCTCGATCCGGGATCGGCGGAGTTTCGCCGCGCTTATTTTCACGCGACTCGGGGGGATCTCGGTCGCGGGCTGATGCTTCTGGACCGAGCGGAGCGAGGATCCGGCCGGCCTTCGGTCCAGCTCGCGGCGCGGATGGAGTTGCAGCGCGGCGTCTTCTCGCTCGAAGCCGGCGCGGTTCGACGGGCGCGAACCCATTTCGCCCGGGCCGAGGCGCTTTTCCCCGGCGACTGGGTGATCGAAGAACATGTCGCGGAGGCGCACGCGCTCCTGGGTCATCGGGAGGACGCCGAACGTCGTTACCGGGATATCGTCGAGCGAACGCAGTCCCCCTTGTTCATGGACAAACTGGCAGGGCTCGCACGCCAGCGGAACGATGAGGGCGAAGCCCGCTCCTGGTCACAACGGGCCGCAGCCGCCTGGCGAGCGCGATTGGCCGCATTCCCGGAGGCTTATTACGCTCCGGCGGCCGAACATTGCCTGGCGGTCGACGACCGTGATTGCGCGCTTCGGTTCGCGCGGCTCAACTATCGAGCGAGGCCTTATGGCGAGGCGGCCGCCTTGCTCGCCGAAGTCCTGACGAGCGCCGGGCACGAGCGACAGGCGCGCGAACTGGCGGCCGCCATCGACCGGACCGGCTGGCGGTCGGCCCGAACCCGCCGCCTCGCCGCGCTGCTGGCGCCGTCCCGCTGATTCGGGCGCCGCTCCGAACCGCGGCGTCCGGCGCGTCGCTTCGGCGTTGAGTGCTTGATACGGCGACTCGTTTCGGTCCATAGTCTGATCGACGTAAGCCGATCCGAAAACGGGCGGCTCATCGGGGGTGCGTATGGGGGCCAGGCGCAACATCGCGATCGGCTTAAGCGCGCTGGCTCTTATGGCGGGCCTGGCGCTGCTTCTGTTCATGCGCCCGGTAAGCGCCGCGGCCGTGGCCCAAAGCACGAGCGGCGGCAGCTATGTCGGTGTCGCGACCTGCGGCGGTACGACCTGTCACGGCCGCTCCGAAGCCGACGGACCGATCGTCCGGCAGGACGAGATATTGCTCTGGCAGGATCCCTCGACCGCGGCCGGCGCCCATAGCCGCGCCTGGGCCGTGCTTCGCGAACCACGCTCACGAACGATCGCTCAAAGGCTCGGGATCGGCGATCCGGCGAGCGCCGAGATGTGCCTGGGCTGCCATGTTACTCCGGGCGGCCAGCGCGGCCCCCGGTTCCAGGTCACCGACGGGGTCGGCTGCGAATCGTGCCACGGCCCCGCCTCCAACTGGCTGGCCAGCCATTATGCGGTCGGCGGAACCCATTCGAACAATGTCGCGCGTGGCATGGTTCCCCTGGAAAACCCGCGGGCCCGCGCCTCGGTCTGCCTCGATTGCCATTTCGGGAGCGCCGACGAAGGCCAGTTCGTCACTCACCGGATCATGGCCGCGGGCCATCCGCGGATCAGCTTCGAGCTCGATCTCTTCTCGACGCTCCAGCAGCATCATAATGACGATTCCGATTACGCCACGCGCAAGGGCGGGACGGACCATCTGCGGATGTGGGCGATCGGCCAGGCGATGGCGCTCGACCGCTCGCTCGGTTTGTTCTCAGGCCCGCGCGGGACGGACGGCGTGTTCCCCGAATTCTATTTCCTCGATTGCCATTCCTGCCACCGCCCGATTTCGGACGATCCCCGATTCCAGCCATCGGTGCTGGCCAATCCGGGACGCCCGATCCCGTCCGGTTATCCGCCGTTCAACGACGAGAACATGATCATGCTGGGCGCCGCGGCACGGGTGATCGCGCCGCAGCTGGCGCAGCGTTTCGAGCGCGACAGCCGCGCGTTCCACCAGGCCTTCGCGCGCGATCGGAGCGCCGCCGTCGCCGCCGGCCAGGCGCTACGCGCCAGTGCACGAGCGCTCGCCGACGCCTTCGCCTCGGCGCCGATGGGACGCGAGCAGAGCTTCGCGATCATCCAGTCCATCACCAGCGAAGCGGTAAGCCCGCGCTTCACCGATTATGCCGGCAGCGTCCAGGCGGTGATGGCGACCGACACCTTGTTGTCGTCATTGGTCGCCGCCCGCCAAGTTCCCGCTTCGGCCGCAGATGACATCAGAAGCGACATCAACGGCGCCTACCGCGCCGTCCGTGATCCCAACAGTTACAATCCCGGCGAATTCCGGGCGAGCCTCGGGCGTGCCGCGGCCGCGATCAGAAGGTTGAGATGAAGCGTACAGCGTCACCGATCGCCATCATTGCCCTCCTCCTGGCTTCTTGCGGCGGCGGAGGCGGAGGCGGCGGTGGTGGCGGCGGTGATCCGCCGACCGCTCCCCCGCCCGCGCCGCCGACCGGGGTGTTCGCGGTACCGGCGCAGGAAACTTTGACGTCCGCCGACGTCCAGAGGATCATCGCCCAGGGCGTCGCCGAGGCCCAAGCGCGAAACCTGCCCGGAACCTTCGCCGTCGTCGACCGGGTCGGCAACGTCCTCGCCGTGTTCGCGATGAACGGCGCCAACCAGAGGCTGACGATACCGCGCGGCGCCAACGGCAGCATGCACGATCTGCAGGGCATCGACGTGCCGGGCGCCGTCGCCGGGGCAATCGCGAAGGCGATCACCGGCGCCTATCTTTCATCGGCCGGCAACGCTTTCTCGACCCGAACCGCGAGCATGATCGTCCAGGAGCATTTTCCGCCCTCGGCCGCCGCCCGCGGGCTCGAGAGCGGGCCCTTGTTCGGAGTGCAGTTCAGCCAGCTCCCCTGCTCGGACCTCGCCGCCCGCTTCAACGGCATCGCCGCGCCCGGCGCCTTCATCGGACCGAAACGCTCGCCGCTCGGGCTCGCCGCGGATCCCGGCGGATTCCCGCTCTACAAGAACGGAGTCGTGGTCGGCGGGATCGGCGTGATGGCGGACGGAGTCTATGGCTTCGATCCCGAGATCCAGGACGTCGACGCCGATATCGAGGAAGCGATCGCGCTTGCGGCGACGAGCGGCTTCGCCGCGCCGGCGACGATCCGGGCAGAACGGATCGCGGTCGACGGGACGACGCTTCGCTTCAGCGACGTCAGCGAAGCCCAGTTGGCCAGCAATCCGGCGGCGGCCCCGGCCTTCGCGACGATCAACGGTGCGCAGGGCGTACTTACCGCCGTTCGCGGATATTATGATTCCTCCGACGGCGTCCTCGCCGGCCGGGCCTATGGCACCGAGGCTTCCGGGATCCGCGCGGCCACCGCGGCCGAATTCTCGAACCCCGACGCTTTCGTGCTCAGCAACGGCGCCGGCGCCGGCCGCTACCCGATCCGGAGCGGGACCAATGCCGGCCAGCCTTTGACGGCGGCAGAGGTACGGGCGGTCCTCGAGGAAGCCTTCAATGTGATGAGCCGTGCGCGCGCCCAGATCCGCCAGCCGCTCGACAGCCGCGCGCAAGTGACGATCTCGGTCGTCGACACCAATGGCGAAGTGCTCGGGATCGTAAGGTCACCGGACGCGCCGATCTTCGGGATCGACGTCTCGCTCCAGAAAGCGCGGACGGCGATGTTCTTCTCGGCGCCGTTCGCCGGGGCCGAATTGCTGGCCAATCCCGATCCGGACGTCTCCGACTACGTAGCGCGGGCGAGGGCCTTCTTCGGCGATGCGACGGCCCTCACCGGCTTGTTCGCTTTCTCCGACCGCGCCAACGGCAACATCTCGCGGCCTTATTTCCCGGACGGCGAACTCGGACGGCCGCCCGGCGCCTTTTCGCGGCCGATCCAGGAGTTCAATCCCTTCTCCACCGGACTTCAGTCGGCCTTGATCGAGGCCGCCGTGAGGAGCCATGTCGGCTTCCTGCTGGGCGCCAACCCCGACGTCCCGCAGACCTGCACCCAGAATCCCAATCCCGGCCTGCTCGCCAACGGCATCCAGATCTTCCCGGGATCGGTGCCGATCTATCGCGGCGGCACCCTCATTGGCGGAATCGGCGTTTCCGGCGACGGCATCGATCAGGATGACATGGTCAGCTTCCTCGGCCTCAACAATGCCGGGGTCCGGCTTGGGACGATCGGCAATGCCGATAAGGCGATTCGCGCCGACCAGATCGTCGTCCCGGTCGCCGGAAGCAGCGGCGTCCGGCTGCGCTACGTCAATTGCCCGTTCAACCCGTTCGTCGGCACGAACGAGCAGAATGTCTGCCAGGGGCTGTGAGCATCGCATCGGCCCTCTTGTCGCTGCTGGCGACGGCGGGATCGACAAGCTTCGCGGTCCCCGTCGCGTCCGCGCCGGCCCCGGTGTTGAGCCGCGACGAAGCCCCGTTGCAGCTTGCCTTGCAGGTAGCGGAGCCCGAGACCCCCACGTCGCAGGAAGCCACGCCGACCGCAGATCCGTATAACCGACCCGAGCCGCCGCCGGCGCCTGCCGAAGACGCCTTGATCGACGGCCGCCGCCGGCCAGGAGTCCCGCAGCATGAGCTTCCGGACCCGGTCGAGCAGGTCAATCCGGGCGCGATCCGGTCGCCGCCGCCCGAAGCCTTTCCCGCCGAACATTTCGCGATCCCCGACCGCTGGCGGCTGATCGAGACCCTCGGCGTCGTTCGCGAGCGCTGGTGGGACCCCTACAACCAGAACACGCTGAAGGGCGACCGGCCGATCTGCATCCCGACGCCGGAAGAGCAGCAAAGACGGCGCGAGGCCGGAATCGCGCGCTGCCGGACACCGCGGATTCTCGGTCTCGAAGGCCATGACTGGTTCTTCGTCGCCGGGGCGGTTTCCGACACGGTCATCGAGCCGCGCACCTTCCCGATCCCGGTCGGAGTGCAGACGACCGACCGTCCAAACAGCGTCGACGTCTTCGGCCGCAACCACAGCCTCGTCGTCGCCCAGACGTTCATCGCCAGCTTGGCCCTGATCAAGGGCAATACCGCCTACCGCCCGCCCGACATCGAGTATCGGCTGACCCTGGCGTTCAACATGAACTATGTCGACGTCGGCGAGCGGCGGGTGCTGTTCGTCGAGCCGTCGCGCGGCACCGATCGCTTCGATTATGCGCTCGGAGTCCAGGAAGCCTTCATCGATTATCACATCCGGAACGTCTCGGACCGCTTCGACTTCGACAGCGTCCGAGCCGGAATCCAGCCGTTCAATTTCGATTTCCGCGGCTTCCTGTTCCAGGACCAGCAGCTCGGCCTGCGCCTGTTCGGCAACCGCGACAATAACCGCTTCCAGTACAATATCGCGGCGATCTGGAGGCTGGAGAAGGACACCAATTCGGGCCTCAACGACCTCTTTCAGAGCCCGCGCCAGGACTGGATCCTTCACGCCAATCTTTTCCGCCAGGACCTGCCGTTCGTCGGCATGACCAGCGAGGCCAGCCTCACCTACAACATGAACCGTGAACGCGGCGACATCGAGGTCGATTCGAACGGCTTCCCGGTCCGCCCCGCTCTGTTCGGCGATCTTCGAGCGCGCGATTACGACGTCGTCTATCTCGGTTACAACGCGGATGGGCGGATCGGCCGGATCAACCTTTCGGCCTCCTTTTATGCGGCGTTGGGCGAAGACCGGAACAACGTCTTCACCAGCGAGCCGGCACGGATCCAGAGCTTCTTCGCCGCAGCCGAGCCGTCCTTCGATCTCGACTGGATCAGGATCCGCGGCGCCGCCTTGTTCGCAAGCGGCGACGGCGATCCGCGCGACGATGTCCAGCGCGGCTTCGATTCGATCTTCGAGAACCCGATCTTCGCCGGCGCCGACACCAGCTACTGGATCAGGCAGACGATCCCGTTCGCCGGCGGCGCCCGGGCGGTCTCGGTCAACGGCCGCAACGGCATCCTGAATTCGCTTCGCTCGTCGAAGGAGCAGGGCCAGTCCAACTTCGTCAATCCGGGAACGATGCTGCTGGGAGTCGGCGCCGATTTCGACCTTACCCCGGAGATAAGGCTGTCGGGCAACATCAACCATCTGTGGTTTCACCAGACCGAAGTGATCGAGGCGCTGCGCATGCAGGGCACCGTCCGCCACGACATCGGCTGGGACGTCAGCGCGGCGGCGATCTGGCGGCCGCGAATGACGCAGAACATCGTCTTCCGCGGCTCGGCGGCGATGCTCCAGTCGGGTACCGGCTTTCGTGACCTGTTCGAGAATCTCAACCGCGACCGCCGTTATTATTCGGTCCTCCTCAACGCGATCCTGAGCTACTGATGCGCAACCGCTTCTCTTTCGTCGCCGTCTTCATCGCGTTGATCGCGGTCGCCCTGTTCGGCTCTTCCCGGCTCGGCGCGTCGGAAAAGGAAAAGCCGGTCGTCCGCGACTACAGCCTGGTGCGCGCCGCGCCATCGCCCCGTACCCAGGACTGGGCGCAGGCCGAGGCGAAGAGCGCGGGCTGCGTGACCTGCCATACCGAGAGCGATGCCCACACGATGCACCGCTCGCCCGCCGTCGTGCTGGGCTGCGCCGACTGTCACGGCGGCAACGTCGCCATCACCCGCCCGGCCGGGTCCGAGCAAGGCGGCTCCGCCTACATGATCGCGCAGAACGCCGCTCACGTCTTGCCGCGTTATCCGGAATCCTGGCACTTCCCTTCGAGCGCCAATCCGCAGCGAAGCTACACCCTGCTCAACATCGAGGCGCCGGAGTTCGTCCGCTTCGTCAATCCATCCGATTACCGGGTCGCGCGCGACAGCTGCGGCGCCTGCCACATCGAGATCATCGAGGCCGGCGAGCGATCATTGATGTCGCACGCGGCGATGTTCATGGGCGGAGCCGCCTACAATAACGGAATCATCCCGTTCAAGAATTACCTGTTCGGCGAAGCTTATACCCGCGAGGGCGAGCCGGCGCGGATCCAGTCGCCGCTCCCGAACGGCCAGATGACCGAGGAGCAAAGGCTTCGCGGAGTCATCGCCGAGCTTTATCCGCTGCCGACCTGGCACGTGATCCCGCCGGGCGACATCTTCCGGGTTTTCGAGCGCGGCGGGCGCAACGTCAGCACCCAGTTCGCCGAGATCGGCCTTCCCAACCCGACCGGTTCGATCCAGCGGCTCGAGGAACCGGGCCGGCCGGACATCCGCCAGTCGAACCGCGGCCCCGGAACCGGGCTCAGGGTCGCGATCCCGATCCTCAACATTCACAAGACCCGGCTCAACGACCCCTACATGTGGTTCATGGGCACCAACGACCAGCCGGGCGACTATCGCCACTCCGGCTGCTCGGGCTGCCACGTCGTCTATGCCAACGACCGCGAGCCGAGGCACAGCCTGACCTATGCGCGTTACGGCCGCGACGGCCAGACCGCGACCGCCGATCCCACTATCTCCAGCCTCCGCCAGGGCCGGAGCGTCGGCGAGCATGGGGCGGAAGCGGCCCATGACGAAGCCGAAGCCCCCGGCGGCGGCCAGAGCCATGAAGCCCCGGCCGATTCCACTCATGCCGCGGTCGGCGAGCGCGGCCATCCGATCCGCCACGTCTTCAGCCGCGCCATTCCGACGTCGCAATGCATGTCTTGCCACATGCACCAGCCGAACATCTTCCTGAACTCCTACTTGGGCTACACGATGTGGGACTATGAATCGGACGCCGATTTGATGTGGCCGGGGCCCGAGAATAGGCTGCCGGCGCGCAACGCCGACGAGGAAGCCCGTTTCCGCACCCAGCGTTACCCGACCGCGGCCCAGGTCCTCGAAGTTCTCGAACGCAATCCGGAGGGCGCGTCGCCACGCGGCCTGTGGGCCGACGTCGAATTCCTTCGTGAAGTCTATGAACGGGTGAACCCGCTCGCCCGCCACACCCAGTTCGCCGATTATCACGGCCATGGCTGGAACTTCCGTGGCATCTTCCGCCGCGACCGCCAGGGCAATCTGCTCGACGCAGAGGGCAATGTCATTCCACCGGGCGACCCCGACACCTTCCGCCGCGAGAATGAGGGCCTGTTCGTTCCCGCCGGCACCAATCCCGGCCGCGCCGTCCACATGATGGACATCCACGCCGAGCGCGGCATGCAATGCGCCGACTGCCACTTCAGCCGCGACTCGCACGGCAACGGCTTCATCTACGGCGAAGTCGCCAACGCGATCGAGATCGGCTGCAAGGACTGCCACGGCACCGCCCGCGAATATGCCAATCTGCGAACCTCCGGCCCGGCGGCGCCGCCGCGCGGCACCAACCTCGAGCTGATCCGCAACGAGGACGGCCGCCGACGCTTCGAATGGATGCAGAACGAGGACGGCCGGCGAGTGCTCGTGCAAAGATCGATCGTCGACCCGAACATCGAATGGGAAGTGAGCCAGGTCCGCGACAGCGTCGATCCGAGCAGCCCCGATTTCAACCAGCTGTCGGCGCGCGCCAAACTCATGTCGAGGCAGGGCGCCGAAAATGGCCGCTTCCTGTTCGGCGAAGGGGTGACGGACGAGGACCTGGCACATCCGGACGACGAGATGGCCTGCTTCACCTGCCACTTGTCGTGGACGACGAGCTGCGGCGGCTGCCATTTGCCGATCGAGGCGAACTGGCGGACCTCGACCCACCATTTCGAGGGCGAGGAGACCCGCAACTTCGCCACCTACAATCCGCAGGTGGCGCGCGAGGACATGTTCCAGCTCGGCCGGCATCAGACCAGCAAGGGCAACATCATCGCCCCGGTCCGGTCGAGCTCGGCTTTGATCCTGTCCTCGACCAACCTCAACCGCGAGCGGATCTACGTCCAGCAGCCGCCGATCGCCGCGTCCGGTTATTCGTCGCAGGCCTTCGCGCCCCACTTCCCGCACACGGTAAGGCGGACCGAGACCAAGACCTGCAGCGACTGCCACGTCAGCGAGGCCAACGACAATAATGCGATCATGGCGCAACTGCTTCTGCAGGGGACCAATTTCGTGAACTTCGTCGGCCTCCACGCCTGGACCGGACTCGAAGGCGGCTTCCAGGCGACGCGGGTGACGGAATGGGACGAGCCGCAGGCGGTGATCGGCTCCTATCTGCACCGCTTCGCTTATCCCGATTACTGGCGCGCCCATGTCGAACGCAACGGCCGGGAGCTGATCAACTGGACGCGGGGCCGGACCTTCGACGAGAATCGCAGCGGCGAGACCCAGGCGCTCGAGCAATTCGCCAACGTCGTCCAGGGCACTCGGGGCCAGGTTCGCTGCCTTCAGAATCGCGGCGAATATATGTACGTCGCCGAAGGCCGCGGCGGCTTCAGGGTCTACGACATCGCCAATATCGGCAACAAGGGCACGTCGGAGCGGATCGTCACCGCCCCCTTCTCGAGCCTCGGCCACGATACCAGGGTGGATTCGCGCAACGCGACCTGCATGGCGATCGCGACCAACCAGCCGATCCGGCCCGACCGCAACCGCGAGATGGCGACGACGATGCGGCCGCAGGCCGACGGGACGACGATCAGCCTGCTCCAGGAAAATCAGGAGCAGCCGTTCCACCCGATCTATTCCTACGCGGTCGTCACCGACTCCGAGGAGGGCCTGTTCCTCGTCAACGTCGAGACCCTGTCCGACGGCGAGCCGCGCAACAACTTCCTGCGCCGCGCCGTGACCTGGAACGAGAACAACGTGCTCGACGGCGCCCGCCACGTCACTCTCGCGGGAACCTTCGCCTACATCACCGCCGATATCGGGCTCGTCGTCGTCGATCTCGACGATCCGCTCCATCCGCGCCACGTCACGACGGTACCGCTGAACGACGCCCGGGCCTCCGCCATCCAGTTCCGTTATCTGTGGGTGACCGATGCCGAGGGGCTGAAACTGTTCGACGTCACGAGGCTCGGCGATCCGCGGCCGATCCCGAGCGGGACGGTCCGCTTGGCCGACGCCCGGCGCATCTATCTCGCCCGCACCTACGCTTACGTCGCCGCCAAGTCGCAGGGCCTCGCGATCATCGACATCACCCGGCCGGAGGCGCCGGCCGTGCCGGTCTTCGTCACCTTCGACGGACGGCTGAACGACGCCGAGGACGTCGTCGTCGGATCGACCAACGCGTCGCTCTTCGCTTATGTCGCCGACGGCCGGAACGGGATGAAGATCATCCAGCTCACTTCGCCGGAGAGCCAACCCAATTT
>DAINCA010000018.1:0-18644 GCA_036732645.1 Allosphingosinicella sp. | reverse complement strand
CCGGTGAACTTCTCGAAGCCGTGCAATATGCATTCGTCGCTTATGCCCAGTTCGGCGGCCACACCGATCGCCGCCAAGGCGTTCTGGACATTGTGGCGGCCGGGCATCGGCAGCTCCACGCCATTGATCATCCTGATTTCGCCCAACCGGTCGCGGATGGAAACGTCGAAGCGATTGCCGCCCGGGATAGGCACCACGTTCTCGCCCCGAATGTCGGCGAGTGCGGCGAAGCCGTAGGTCACCACGCGCCGGTCGCGAAGCCGAGGGATGATCGACTGCACTTCCGGATGGTCGACGCACAGCATCGCCGCGCCGTAGAAAGGCACATTCTCGACGAATTCGACGTAGGCGTCCTTCACATTCTCGAACGCGCCGTAATGGTCGAGATGCTCCGGATCGATGTTGGTGACGACCGCGATCGTGCCGTCGAGCCGAAGAAAGCTGCCGTCGCTCTCATCGGCTTCCACGACCATCCAGTCTGAGCTTCCCAGCCGTGCATTCGATCCGTAGGCATTGATGATCCCGCCATTGATCACGGTCGGATCGATCCCGCCGGCGTCGAGAAGCGCGGCAATCATCGACGTGGTAGTGGTCTTCCCGTGGGTCCCGGCAACGGCGACGGTCGACTTCAGCCGCATCAGCTCCGCCAGCATTTCCGCCCTGCGGACGACCGGGATGCGGCGTGTGTAGGCGGCTTCGACCTCCGGATTGTCCTTCTTGATCGCGGTGGAGGTGACGACGACCGCGGCATCGCCAAGATTTTCGGCGCGATGGCCGATGCTGATGTTGATGCCGAGCTTCTTCAGCCCTTCGACGACATAATTGTCGGCAACGTCCGAGCCCTGGACCCGATAGCCCAGGATATGCATGACTTCGGCGATCCCCGACATGCCGATGCCGCCGATGCCGACGAAATGGATCGTGCCGATGTCGGTACCGACGCCCTTCATGCGGGAACTCCGTTGGGCATCGGACGCAGCACGTTGGCGCGCACGAACTGGGGATCGACTCCGGGGTTGCGTCCGGTCCGCTCGACCAGGTCGGCAAGATCGCGAGCTGCGTTCGGGCGGCCCACGGCCCGGGCTCGAACGGCGGCATTGGCAAGCGACTCAGGATCGAGCCCGAGCTTCTGCATCTGCTTGGCAAGCTCGATCGGGTTAAACCGATTCTGGGCTATGGCCCGGGCGCCTCCGGCCTTGGCCATCTCGCGGGCATTGGCAGTCTGATGGTCGTCTGTTGCGCTGGGCAGCGGGATCAGAATCGCGGGACGACCCGCGGCAGTGAGTTCTGCGATCGTCGAAGCGCCGGCTCTGGAAATGACGAGATGGGACCAGCCGAGGCGATCGGGCAGGTCCGGCAGATAGGTGGCAAGATCGGCGGGAATGCCGAGGTCAGAATAACGCTCGCGAACCTGCTCGATGTCTTCGGCCCGGCATTGTTGAGTGACCTGAAGCCGTCGTCGGAAATGCTCTGGGAGAAGGCCGAGACCCTCGGGCACGACCTCCGAGAGGATCGAGGCACCCTGGCTCCCGCCGGTGACAAGCAGACGGAAAATGCCTTCCTCATTGAGGGCGGGGAACGGCTGATCGCGAAGGGCCAGGACCTCCTCACGAACCGGGTTGCCGACGAGATGAACCTTCTCGCTGGCATTCCGCGGCAGTCGCTCGACCTCGTCATAAGCGGTGGCAATCGCGTCCACTCGGCCGGCGACGAAACGGTTGACCCGGCCGAGCACCGCATTCTGCTCGTGGATCAAAGTCGGGATCCCGTCGGCGCGGGCGGCGAGCAATGCAGGCAATGCCGGATAGCCCCCGAAGCCGATAACCGCCGACGGCCGAAAGGTCTGATAGAGACGCCGCGCCATCGTCCGACCGGTAAGGATGCTTCGCGCCGCCTTGAGCCAGCCGATCGGGCCGCCGGTCAACCTGCCCGCCGGGAGGATATGGACCTGGACCCTGTCGAACAGGCCCGGAATCCGCGCGCCTCTTTCATCGGTGATCAGGGCGACGCGATGGCCGCGGAGCATCAGCTCCTCGGCCAAAGCGTGGGCCGGGATCATGTGGCCTCCGGTCCCGCCCGCGGCGAGCACGTAATGGCGCGACATCACCATCAGCGAAGTCCGCTCCATTTCACGACGTACGGAGAGCGGTGGAGAAACGGATTTCGGCGGCTGAACGCCAGCAGCAGCCCGAACCCCAGGGACAAGGCGACCATCGAGGATCCGCCATAAGAGATGAACGGAAGGGTCATCCCCTTTGACGGAGCGATGTGGACGTTGACGGCCATGTTGATCAGCGCCTGGAGACCGAACTGGGTGACGAGACCGGCGGCGGCGAGGACGAGGAACTTGTCTTCCTCGTGGAGCAGCCGGATCATGACTCGGGCGACGATGGTCATGTAGAGGATCGCGATCGCCAGGCAGGCGATGATTCCGAACTCTTCGCCGATCACCGAGAAGATATAATCGGTGTGCGGCTCCGGAAGCGAGAATTTGCGGGTGCCGCCGCCTGGCCCGACACCGAACAGGCCGCCGGCCGTCAGCGTTCGAAGGGCCGACTCGACCTGATAATTGTCGCCCTCCGAAAAGAGGAAGCCGTTGATCCGCTGGGTGGCCACATCATAGAAGAAATAAGCCATTATCACCGCTATCAGGCCGGCGAAGCCGAGGATCCCGAGCATTCGAAGCGAGGCGCCGGAAAGCGCCAGGAGCATCACCCAGGCGGACACGAAGATGATCGTCTCGCCAAAATTGGGCTGCTGCATCAGCAGCAAGGCGATGATCCCAGTGATCACGGCCGTCAACGGCACCATCGGCAGCGATGAATCCTTTTCCTTGAGCGACAGCAGCCAGGCGATGCTGACGATGTACAAGGGCTTGAGGAATTCGGACGGCTGGAACTGGGTAAAGCCCACTCCGAGCCAGCGCCGGGCGCCGTTCACCTCCTGGCCGATGATCGGAACCAGGAACAACAAGGCCGTGAAAATGACCGCGCCGAGCAAGGAAAGCCGGCGGGCCGTCGGCTTGGGAAGCATCGAAACGAGGATCATGAACGGCACGGCGACGACGATCCAGATCAATTGCCGGTAGAAATAATGAAGCGAGTCGAAGGTGATCCCGCCACCTGAATAACGTTGCGACGCCGCCGGCGACGCCGCAGCGACCGCGATCAGGCCGATCGAGATCAGGACCGCGACCAGGATCAGGAGAAGTTTGTCGATCTCCCAGAACCAGCGTCCGAGCGTGCTCATGTCGGAGCGGCCGAGACGCCCCGCCAGATTTCTGCCGCCACCCTGGGCCGCCCCACTGCTCGCCATGCTCAAGCCCCCACTCTCATGCCAGCGCCTCCACGGCCGCTCGAAACGCGTCGCCACGCGCTTCATAATCCCTGAACTGATCGAACGAGGCGCAGGCCGGGGACAGCAGCACGACCTCCCCGGGCACCGCCGCGAGCGATGCGCGTTGCACCGCCTCGATCAGCAATTCACATTGCCTTACAGGGACTTTCCCCTCGAGCAAGCGGGCAAACATCGGCCCGGCCTCGCCGATCGTGTAAGCGGCTCGGACATGATCGAGCTGGTCCTCGCAGGGACCTAGATCCTCGCTCTTCGGGAGCCCACCGAGGATCCAGTGGACGGCCGGGTAGGCTGCAAGCGCCGGGGCCGCGGATTCGGGATTGGTCGCCTTGCTGTCATTGACGAACAGCACTCCGTTTCTGTCCGCAACGAGCTCCATTCGATGGGGCAAGGAGCGATAGGTTCGCAGCGCGATCTCTATAGTCTCGTCGCTGATCCCCAGGGCCGATGCCGCAGCGGTCGCTGCGGCGATGTTCTGCGCATTGTGGGGGCCCTGCAATGTCGGCCAGCCCGATTGGTCCGGCACGTCGTCGCCCGAGACCCGGCGCAACCGGCCTCGAACCCGATCGGCCGCCCGCCGCGTCAGCTCGTCGTCCATGGCGATGACGGCGACGTGATCGGCTCCCTGCATGGCAAACAAGCGGGCCTTGGACTCGGCATAACCTTCCACCCCATCATAACGATCGAGATGGTCCGGAGTGACGTTGAGAAGAACCGCCACGTCGCAGTCGAGGCTGTGGGTCAGGTCGATCTGGTAGGAAGAGAGCTCGAGGACATAGATGCCGCCCTCGCCCAGCGGCTCCTGGCTCAATATCGGGTAACCGATATTGCCGGCCATGGTCGCCGGCCTGCCTGCGGTTCGCGCGATGTGACAGATCAGCGCGGTCGTGGTCGACTTACCGTTGGTGCCGGTGATTCCAACGACCTTGTGCGGCGGTAACGACGGTCGAGCTTGGGCGAACAATTCAATATCGCCGATGATCGGTACATTACTGGCGCGCGCTTTTTCGGCGATAGGGTGGCGGTTGAGGGGAACGCCCGGGGATACGACGACCCCGTCGAAGCCGGCGAGATCCGCCGTCAGCAGGTCCCCGGTCTCGGCCTTGCCGATGACGGCGTCGCGGGCCTCCTCGCGATTGTCCCAGGCCAGCACTTCCGCGCCGCTTGCCACCAGCGACTCGACCGTCGCCAGTCCGGATCGGGCAAGACCAAGCACGGCATATTTCTTCCCGGCAAATGCGGGGCTGGTGATCACCGCAGCTTCAGCGTCGATAGCCCCGCGAGTGCGAGGACGAAGCTGATGATCCAGAAGCGAATGACGACGGTGGGCTCGGACCAACCCATTTGCTCGAAATGGTGGTGGATCGGCGCCATCTTGAAGACCCGCTTGCCGGTGCGTTTGTAGACCACCACCTGGATGATCACGCTCATCGCCTCGACGACGAACAGGCCGCCGATGAGGCCCAGGACGATCTCATGCTGGGTCGCGACCGCGATCGCGCCCAGCGCCCCGCCGAGCGCGAGGCTTCCGGTGTCGCCCATGAAGACCGCCGCCGGCGGCGCATTGAACCAGAGAAAGGCCAGGCCCGCGCCGACGATCGCCGAACAGAGCACCGTGAGATCGCCCACGCCGAGGACATGCGGGATTCCGAGATAACCGGAGAAGACGGCGTTGCCGGCGAGGTAGGAGATGACGAGGAAAGCAAGGCTGGCGATGATCACCGGCATCGTCGCCAGCCCGTCGAGCCCATCGGTAAGGTTCACGGCGTTGCCGAAAGCCACCACGACGAAGGCGGCGAAGACGATGTAGAACGGCCCGAGGTCGATGACCGGGCCATTATAGAACGGGATATAGAGTTCGGTGCCCGCTTCCCAGGCGATGATCCAGCAGCCGATGCCGGCGATAAGGAATTCGGCGAGCAATCGGGTCCGGCCGGAAACACCCTTGTGACTGCTTTTCTTCACTTTGTCGTAATCGTCGAGAAAGCCGATCAGCCCGAAGCCGACGGTGATGAAGAGGCAGGCCCAGAGGTAGCGGTTGGAAAAGTCCATCCAGAGCAACATCGCGACGGTCAGCGAAGTGAGGATCATCAACCCGCCCATGGTGGGCGTTCCACGCTTCGAAAGATGGGTCTGCGGGCCGTCCTCGCGGATCGGCTGGCCCTTGCCCTGGCGGATCCGAAGCCAGCCGATGAATTTCGGGCCGATCAGGAGGCCGATGATCAACGCGGTGGCCGTGGCTGCCCCGGCGCGAAAGGTGATGTAGCGGAAGAGGTTCAATCCGCCCGGGAATCCCAATTGTTCGGCCAGCCAGAGAAACATCAGTCGTTACCCGTCCCGAGGCCCTCGACGGCCGATTGCGACTGTCCGTCGGGCCCATTCCGACCCGAAGAACCCTCTGAAAGCGCCTCGACGAGGGTGGCAAGTCCGATGGAATTGGATCCCTTGACGAGCACCGCGTCGCCCGGACCGATCGCCTCGCGGGCAATGGCGATGGCCGAAGCCGCGTCGGCGACATGCGCCAATTTGATCTGCCCGCCAAGCGCTTTTGCGAGCGCTTCCATCTCGGCACCGACGAGGATGGCAAAGTCGACCTTGGCGGCCGCGACGGGCTCTGCCAGCTTGATGTGGAAGTCGGCAGAATCCTGGCCGAGTTCGCGCATGGCGCCGAGCACGGCGATGCGTCGGCCGGCCACCTTCTCCTCGCCGAGCATGGACAGGGTCGCCGCCATCGAAGCGGGATTGGCGTTGTAGCTTTCGTCGATCAGCAGAGCATCGCCACCGGGGACCTGGATGATGTGACGCTCGCCTCGACCCTTGATCCCGCCGAGGTCCGCCAACGCCAGCGCCGCAGCGGCGAGATCCCCGCCAGCCGCGTCGACCACGCTCAATACCGCCAGGGCATTGGAGACCCAATGCTCTCCCGGCTGCGATATGGTCAGGCTGAGCTGCGCCGACGGCAAGTTCGCAGTCATCATCGTGCCCCCCTTGGCGGCCCTGATGACATAGGTCGCCCTTACATCGGCGCCCTCACCTTGGCCGAAGGTCACAATTCGGGCGGCATAAGGACGAGCCGCGGCGATGAGTCGGTCACGATGGGGGCTGTCGAAGGGTATGATGGCCGTCCCATTGGGCTCAAGACCCTGGAATATCTCTCCCTTCGCATCGGCAATCTCCTCTTCGCTCGCGAAGAACTCGCGATGGGCGGGAGCGATGGCGGTGACGAGGGCGATGTGCGGGCGCACCAGACGGGTCAAAGCGGAGAGCTCGCCGGCATGATTCATGCCCATTTCGAACACGCCGAACCGTGTTTCGCGCGGCATGCGCGCGAGGGAAAGCGGCACGCCAGTATGATTGTTGTAGCTCTTGACGGAGCGGTGGCAGCGGCCCGGACTGCCGCGGTCGAGCGCAGCGAACAAGGCTTCCTTCGTGCTGGTCTTGCCGACCGACCCGGTCACCCCGATCACCTTCGCGCCGCTTCTGGCGCGCGAGGCGGCACCGAGCGCATCAAGTGCCTTAATCGTATCAGCGACCTTCACATGGGGATGTCCCGTCTCCGAGGAGACGATCGCGCCGGACGCCCCGGAGGCGAAAGCCTGCTCCAGAAAGAGATGCCCATCCGTCGCCTCGCCCTTCAGTGCGACGAATAGATCCCCTGGACCGATCTCACGGGAATCGAAGGCGACCCCTGTTGCTTCGAACGCGCCACGAGCCGTGCCCCCGGTGGCGCCGGCAATCTCTGCGGATGTCCACAGCGAGCTCATACAGCGCACTCCCGTGCCACCGTTACGTCGTCGAACGGAAGCACATCGTCACCGACGATCTGGCCCTGCTCGTGCCCCTTGCCGGCGAGGAGGATGATGTCGCCCGCTCCAGCTTCGTCCACGGCGGCCTTGATCGCGGCGCGGCGGCCGGGGACGTCGCGCGCGTTCGGGGCGCCCGCCAGCACATCGCCGCGGATCGAGGCGGGATCCTCACTTCGCGGATTGTCGTCGGTGACGATGACGAGATCGGCCAGGCGCGCCGCGACTGCGCCCATCTCCGAACGTTTGCCGACGTCACGGTCGCCACCTGCCCCGAAAACGATGATCAGCCGGTCCCTGGTGTGAGGCCGAAGCGCTTCGATCGCCGACTCGATGGCGTCCGGCGTATGGGCGTAATCGACGTAGACGGGCGCTCCTGCGCGGGTAATGACGGCCCGCTCGAGCCGCCCGCGGACCGGGTGGACCCGGGCGAGATTGGCCAGGGTTTGGGTGGGTTCGCCCCCGGTCGCAATTACCAGACCGGCAGCGGTCAGGGCGTTGGCGGCCTGATAGGCGCCGATCAGCGACAGCGAGATATTGTGGGTGCGGCCTTCGATCTCGACGACCAGTTTCTGCCCCATGGGTGTCGTCTCGCGTGAGACGAGCTTCAGGCTTTCCCCGTTGCGGCCCACGGTGATGATCCTCAGCCCGCGGGCGGAGCAGCGGCGGATCACTTCCTCCGACATGGGGTCGTCGGCCCACACCACTGCGGCGCCGTCAGCTTCCACCACTTCGGCGAAGAGCCTCATCTTCGCTTCGAAATAACTTTCCATCGTCTCGTGATAGTCTAGGTGATCGCGGCTGAAATTGGTGAATGCCGCGGCATGTACCGGCAACCCTTCGGTGCGGAATTGGGATAGGCCGTGGCTCGACGCCTCGAAGGCCGCATGCGTGATCCCCATCCGCTCGAGCCCGGCGACATTGGACAGGAAAGTGACGATGTCTGGGGTCGTCAGGCCGGTGACGACCTGTTCGTCAGCCGTGGTGACTCCGAGAGTGCCGATGCTTGCGGACGGATGACCCGCCATCCGCCACAATTGCCGGCAAAGCTCCACGCTCGACGTCTTTCCGTTGGTACCGGTGACGGCGATTATCGTCCTGGGGAACGGCCTGAAGAATTTGGCTGCGAGCCTCGCAAATTCGCGGCGCGGCTCCTCGGCCGCGATGTGCAGCGCACCAGGCGCGGGAGCTTCCGGTCTCGACACGACCGCGACAGCGCCGGCGGCGACGGCGTCGCGAATATAATCCTCACCGTTGAACCGACTGCCGCGAAAGGCCCCGAAGACCGTTCCGGGTGCGACCTTGCGATGATCGATAGCGAAACCTGTGACGGGAGTGGAATCGTCGCTGCCAGTCAGCGCTCCCAAACGCATCAATTCCTCGAATCGGCGACCAGCGGCACCAAATCGGAAGTGTCGATGTCCCGATCCGCGTCGGGGATGATCCCCATCAGCGGTCCGGTTCGAGCGATGACCCGTGAGACGACGGGCGCCGCGGTCCAGGCGGCGGTCGTCAGGAAGTGGGTCTCGGCATTGCCTCTTGGAGCGTCCATCATGACGACCACCACATAACGCGGTTCATCCATAGGGAAAGCCGCCGCGAAGGTGGAAACGTTCACTCGTCGTGAATAACCGCCGCCGGTCGCAACTTTTTCTGCCGTTCCGGTCTTGCCGCCGACCCGAAAACCGGCAGCCTCCGCGCGCCGGCCCGTGCCATGGGTGACGATCATGCGAAGCAGCTGCCGCATCCGGTGGCTGGTCTGTGGCGAATAGACTCGCCGGCCCTGGGCGGCATGACCGGGCTGGACCCGCAACAAGGTAGCGGGCCGCCAGATTCCGCCATTGACCAAAGCCGCATAAGCGCTGGCGAGGTGCAGCGGGGTGACGGCGATGCCATGGCCAAAACCAGAGGTCAGGACCGTCGCTCGGCCCCAGTCACGCGGCCACAGCGTTCGGCTGCGTTCGACCAGTTCAATATGGGCCGGCTCGTCGAAACCGACCGCGCGAAATGCGGCCTGCATACGCTCCGCCCCCATCTGGTCGGCGATACGCGCGGTGGCGATATTGGACGAGTGGACGAGGATTTCCGGAATAGTGATCGACCGTCCCAGCGGGTGATCGTCGCTGATCCTGAATCGGCCGACTGCCACCGGGGCGCTTGCGTCCCAGCGCTGCGCCATCGATGTTACCACGCCGGCTTCCAGTGCGGCTGCGACGGTGATCGGCTTGAAGGCGGAGCCGAGCTCGTAGACGCCCATCGTCGCTCGATTGTAAAGCGCGCTCGGATCCGAACGGCCGGCGGCATTGGGATTGAAGGTCGGAGCCGACGCCATGGCGATGATCTCGCCGGTGTGAACGTCGAGTACGATACCCGTGCCGCCTTCCGCCTGAAGCGCCGTCACCGCGTTGGCCAGCTCAGATTCCATCGTCGACTGGATTCGGCTGTCGATCGCCAGCGCGACGGGCTCGCCGCGCATGCCCTCGGCGGTAAGGCGCTCCTCAAGCACTCGCTCCATGCCGGCGACTCCATGGCCGTCGAAATCGGTCCAGCCGAGGACGTGGCCGGCCAGTGCAGTTTGCGGATAGAGCCGCTCGGGTTCGCGATTGAAGACGATCCCAGGTTCGCCAAGGGCGTTCACGGTCGCAACCAGTTCGGGCACGGCTCGGCGGGCGAGGTAGAGATAGTTGCTGTCCGAGCTGAGCAGCCTGTAATAGTCGGCCACGTTCCGCTCCGGCATCAATTCATTGAGCTTTACCGCCAGCTCACGGCGGTCGCCGATGATACGTTGCGGATGCACGCCGATCGTCCAGGCATCGATCGTCCGAGCCAGCGGGATGCCGTTTCGATCGACGATGTCGGCGCGCGGGGGGATCAACGGGTTTGTGAGCTGCGCGGCCCCGGACCGGTCGGTGAAGACCTGCAGATAGGCCAGCCTCAGCACGATCAATGAGGTCACCCCGGCGAACAACAGCATCACCAGCATCAGCCGCTGGTAGGTGAGGGTCAGTTCCTGCTTCTGCTCACCGGAGGGCGCCTGCCTCTGAAGATGGGCGGCGAGGGTCGCCATCAGTTTGCCCCTTGTTCGCTTTCGCTCTGGGCCTGGGCTCCGAGCTCGCGAAGTGTCTGGTCGTCGAGCAGGGAAGATGCCGCAGCCGTGCGAGGCGGCGGGGAATTCTGGGCGGCGACAGCCGACGGCTTCGCTGCAGGCGCCAACTCGAGGCTGGCGCGACGCACAAGTGGCTGCTCCCGAACAGGCGAGGCAGCGATGTTGGCATTGGCCGGAACGACGGCGGGCCGAGTTGCCGCTGCCTGAATCGACGGTGCGATTTCAGCCGACGCGAGGCGAACCCGTTCGTGGACCTGGCCTGGCGCCTCGCGGGTATCGAACCGGGCCAGGGTCAGGCCGCTTTCGAGATACTGTCCGGCCACCGGCGCCGAGAGCGCGAGCACTTCCGCATTCCATTGCTCGAGCTGCTGGAGCCGGCCACGGGTGCCGAGTTCCGTCTGAAGCGAGCGGATGTCCTGCTGGGCGGTGATGATCTGACGATCCAGCCTTGCGAGTTCCGACCGCTCCGCGGCGACCTGGAGCGAGAGCATGTAGCAGCCCAGGGCCGCAGTGCCGATGGCAGCGACCCATGCAACAGGCTGAAACCCCCTTGCGATCATCTCGGCGATCCTTCCTGATTGACCGTCCACGCGGGTGCGGCAGTGCGACGCGCCGCTCGAAGCGTGGCCGAGCGGGCGCGTGGATTGAGTTGCGTTTCCGATGCGCCGGCTTTCACCGGCTTTGCGACCGCATCGAACGTCGGCGCGGGGCCGGCCTCGTTTGCGGCGGGCAGGTGGCGAGACCCCGCCGGCCGATCCCCGCTACGGATCTTAAGAAACCTCTTCACGATCCTGTCCTCGAGGCTGTGGAACGTGACGACGGCAAGGCGGCCGCCGGGTGCAAGCACCTGTTCGGCGGCCGCCAGCCCGCCCTCGAGCTCGCTGAGTTCCTCGTTGATGTGGATCCGAATCGCCTGGAAAGTCCGGGTCGCCGGGTCCTTCTTCATCCCCGGGTGATGGCCGACCGCCTTGCGAACGACCTCGGCAAGTTGCGCCGTCCGTGTGATCGGGCGGGCAGCGACGATCGCCCGAGCAATCCGCCGCGACTGGCGCTCCTCGCCATAAAGGAAGATGACGTCCGCGATCTCGCTCTCAGCGGCCTCATTGACGAAGTCCGCGGCGCTCTGCCCTTGCTGTGACATGCGCATGTCCAGAGGACCGTCTCCCTGAAAGGAGAAACCCCGGTCCGCCTGGTCGAGCTGCATCGAGGAGACCCCGATATCGAGCGTGACGCCGTCGACCTTGTCGACGCCTTGAAGGGTAAGCGCCTGACGCATCCGGGAAAAACGCTCCGGAACAAGCGTCAGGCGCCCCCCGTTCGAAGCCGCCAGAGCCTCGCCTTTCCGGATCGCGTCGGGATCGCGATCGAAGGCGATGACTCGGGCGGCTCCCTTATCGAGAATGGCCTTGCTGTAGCCGCCGGCGCCGAAGGTGCCGTCGACATGGGTTTCACCGGGCGCAACCGCGAGCGCCTCGATGACTTCGCCCAGAAGGACGGGGATATGGGGGCTGGCTGCTGCGGTCACAGCTTCAGGCCCTTCTCGTCGAGATGATAAGCCGCGAGCTCGCGAAGCCCTTCGTCTCCGCTCTTCAGCGCTAGCCGCGGATTCCAGATCTCGACTGTCGCGCCGGTGCCGACGAACAAGGCGAGATCGTCGATCTCGCCCTTGCTGCGCATCATCCGGGGCAGAATGATTCGGCCGCTGGGATCGTAGGGGACTTCCTCCACGATACCGAAGGTGCGGCGATCGCGGGAGTAACGGGCGCGGGGATCGGCGGCCTCTTCGGCAAGCCGGAGCCGCTCGTTCTCCCGATGGAGGAAACGGCCGTAATTGCGATCATAAGCGACGAGGCAGGGATCCACCTCATGCATGCCAAGGACGATGACCTTGGCCTCCGAGCGGCGCTCGATGACGGAACGGACGCCGGCGGGAACGGAGAGACGCCCTTTGGCGTCCACCGCGTTGAGCGCGCTTCCGCTGAAGAAGTGCTCGATCTCCACCCAGGCCTATCCCCGCACACATAGGCTCCCCGTTCACGGACATGCGTTTCAGCACGTCCGCGGTCGCAACCGCGGCAACAACAGGAAATGCCCCTGACTAAGGGCCCGTGGATAACAGGGAGTCGGTGGGATTGGAAGGGGTTTTGATGCCTATTATGGGGATTTCATGCCACAACAGTGTAATTTAATGCCTATTCCTGGTTTGTTCCGAGCCCCTCGTGGCTCCTCGAGCGCTGTGGATAAGTTTGTGAATTCCGTCTTCGCAGGATCGTCGTCAGCAGAGCCAGCAAGAGGACGGCTGCGACCGCCAGGCTCGCCGTCGCCACCGCCGAACCCCGGCTGAAGTGCGGATCGGCCCACTCGACCCTTCCTGCGGAACGTTGCCGCCTGATTCGACCGAGCCGGTCGAGCCAGTCAGCAATGGCCGGCACATTGTCGGATAGCCGGTCGTGCCGCTGTGCGGACTCCGAGCCGTCGGGAATGGAGGTGGAATCGTGGAGCAGATCGGCGTCGGCAACAACGATCGCGCGCCCCCGCCCGATCCGGCAATCGAGCACGAAGGACGCTTCTTGCCGACAGGCCGGATTGCGACTGATCAAACCCGCTGAGCCGGCGAGCAGCAGCTGGCGATCGCCGAGCCGGTGCGTGCGGACGGCCTTGTCCGTCGCGCCCACTTCTATTCGCCAGTGGGACAGCAACGGCGTCAGCATGTTGGTCGATATCCCCCGCCGGACGTCACCAGGCGGCATGTCGCTCGGCCACGCGAGCGCGGGATCGGCGAGGATCAGGGTTCGGCCGCCGCCGCGGACCCATTCGTCCAACCTTACCAGCTCCTGCGGAGACAGCTGGCGTGGCTGGGCGATGAGCATGAGCCGGGTCTCGCTTAGGCTTTCAGAGTCGAGGAAATCGACCGGCCGAAGTGTGAATTCCTGTTGCAGCGCTCGCCAGGAGGCGGAGGGGCCGGATCCGGGTTCGAACGGGCTTTTCTCTCCCCAGATGATGGGCAAGGACGTCATCACCGTTACTTCGGGTCGCTCGCCGGTCGGATCCGTCGCCTCCCGGCCGAGGACGAGACGTTCGTAGGGTCGGAGCGCCCCGGGTATCAGCATGACGAGGACCAGGGCGATGGACACGGCGACTTTGCCTTTTCTTTTTCCGAACCGAGCTGCCGACTGGATCGCCAGGTCGAACAATATCACCAAGGATGCGACAGCCGCCCATCCGCGGAGCATTTCCGGCCACGGATCGGACGCGCCCAGCTTCATCAGAAGCATGCTCTCGGCGAGGCCGGCCGTGAGCAGGGCGAACGCGTAAAAGGCGTAACGGCGTTTCCACCCCACAGTGGAAAACGCCATGGCCGCGACCAGGAGCAGCCATGGGCGGAATGCAAAGAAGAGCAGAGCCTCCGCCCGTCCCCAGTCGAAGAAGCGGCCGATCAGGATAGCGGCCGCAATCTCGGCCGCGGCGAAGATGGCAGCGCCGACCAGGAGCAGGTCGAGCCTGCCCCATCCGGCGCCGGAATCATCCGTCCGGAGCTGCGAGCCCACTATTCGGGGACGGCAGGGTCAGCCGGCATTTCGGCTTCTGGGGCGGTGACGTTGGTCTCGGCCTTGCCGGGCGCGACGCCGAGTTCGGCGAGCGGTTCGTTGGGTTCCGCCGCGACCGGCGCGCCGCCCGAAGCCCCGGCGGCGCCGGATCGTTGCTGCTCGATCAGATTAGGGGTGATCGGCGCCTCCTCAGCGCTCTGACCGGTGAACACCGCTGCCAGAAGAACGACCAGAAAAACGAACGCCAGACCCGTCAACCCGATCCGAACGCGCTGCATCGACAGTTTCTTTTCCGCTCGCTGCATGGGGCAAAGACTAAGGTGTCGATCCTTTGGCCGCAATGGCCCAGGCTGCCCTCTTTGGTCGAACCTCGACCGGGATTGATCGAAAGATTGGGTGGTAAGGCGAAATTTTGCGACAAAGTCCAGCTTGACGGAATATGCTGCACTCGCGAAGGGGGCTCCATGCAGAAACATCCATTCCTCGCCGCAGGCACGATTGCGGCAGTCATCCTCCTCGCGGCCTGCAACAGCGAGCCGGAGACCATCAATGATTATGACCCGATGGCCGAGCAGCTGAAGAAGGCACCGCCGGTTACGGAGCTGCCGCCGGCGATCGCCAGCAGCGAAGCCTATCGGTGCAGCGACAACAGCCTCTTTTACGTCGATTTCTACACCAACGACACGGCCCGGCTGCGCACGGTTCGCGGCGGCGAGGCTGTCAATCTTACCGCGGAAGGTGGCAATCCGCCTTATGTCGCCGAGGGCTATTCGGTCAGCGGCAATGGTGAGGCGGTCCGGATCACCGCTCCTGGCAAGAATGATCTGAGCTGCCACAACTAGGCTGCAATCCAGAATCGATGCTCGAGGGCCGGCCACAGCGCCGGCCCTTTTCGTTGGCGTTCGAGGCAAAGCGGCCGTGATCGCTTCATCCTCGGCGAGCAGCACCTGCCGCGGTCGGGATCCGGCCAGCCCCTAGGCGAGCGCCTTTGGCCCGTATATGCGGCCCGCCATGAACGAATCCCCGATCACCCCGCAAGTCGTCGCCGAGCACGGCTTCACGGACGAGGAATATGAGCGCGTCCTCCGCGCTCTCGGGCGGGAGCCCAACCTCACGGAACTCGGCATATTCTCGGTGATGTGGTCGGAACATTGCTCCTATAAGAGTTCGCGCCTTCACCTGAAAAAGCTGCCGACCGAGGCGCCCTGGGTGATTCAGGGGCCGGGCGAGAATGCCGGGGTGATCGACATCGGCCAACGTCCTGATGGGACGAAGCTGGCCGCCATCTTCAAGATGGAGAGCCATAATCATCCGTCCTACATCGAACCCTATCAAGGGGCCGCGACGGGCGTCGGCGGAATCCTTCGCGACGTATTCACGATGGGCGCGCGACCGGTCGCCAATTTGAACGCCCTGCGCTTCGGTCGGCCCGACCACCCGAAGATGCGTCATCTCATAGCCGGCGTGGTCCACGGGATCGGCGGCTATGGTAATTGTGTCGGAGTGCCGACCGTCGGGGGCGAGGTCGATTTCCACGCCGCTTATGACGGCAACATCCTGGTCAACGCGATGACCGTCGGGATCGCCGAGCAGGACAGGATCTTCTATTCGGCGGCTGCCGGGATCGGCAATTCGGTGGTCTATGTCGGCTCGAAAACCGGACGGGACGGCATTCATGGCGCCACCATGGCGTCCGCCGATTTCTCGCAGGATAGCGAGGAGAAAAGGCCGACGGTCCAGGTCGGTGACCCGTTCACCGAGAAATTGCTGATCGAGGCCTGCCTCGAACTGATGGCATCGGACGCCATTGTTGCCATTCAGGACATGGGCGCGGCTGGCCTGACGTCTTCGTCGGTCGAGATGGCTTCGAAAGGCGGCGTCGGGCTCGAGCTCGACATGAACGCGGTGCCCTGCCGGGAAGCGGGCATGACGCCTTACGAAATGATGCTGTCGGAATCCCAGGAACGGATGCTGATGGTGTTGAAGCCAGGTCGCGAAGCTGAGGCCGAAGCGATCTTCCGCAAATGGGAGCTCGATTTCGCGATTATCGGCAAGGTCACCGATAGCGGCCGGCTGGTGCTGAAATGGAATGATCGCATCGCCGCCGACATCCCGCTTGCTCCGTTGGCCGACGACGCCCCGTGTTACGATCGTCCGTGGACCCCCACGAAGCCGCCGCCGCCGCTGGCCGATCTGCCGCCATGCGAGGATATTGCGGCCGACCTTCTGAAGCTGATGGCATCGCCGGACCTGGCCAGCCGTCGCTGGATCTGGGAACAATATGACCAGAAGGTGGGGGGTGACACGATCCGGCCGCCCGGTGGCGATTCGGCGCTCGTTCGGGTCCATGGCACCAGCAAGGCGCTCGCTTTGACCACTGACGTGACGCCCCGTTACTGTCTTGCCGATCCCCGTGAAGGCGGCAAGCAAGCCATCGCCGAGGCCTACCGGAACATCAGCGCGGTCGGCGCGCGGCCGCTTGCAGCGACCGATTGCATGAATTTCGGCAACCCGCAGCGCCCGGAGATCATGGGCCAGTTCGTGGGCTGCATCGAAGGGATGGCCGAGGCGTGTCGGGCGCTGGATTTCCCGATCGTCAGTGGCAACGTCTCCCTCTACAACGAGACCAAGAATGACGACGGCACCGGGAGTGCGATCCTGCCGACCCCGGCGATCGGCGGGGTCGGCCTGATCGAGGACTGGTCGAAAGCGGTCGGCATTGCCTTCAAGGGCCCAGGCGACGTCATCGTCGCGATCGGCAACTGGCGCGGATATCTTGGTCAGTCGCTCTGGCTTCGCGAGATCCACGGCCTCGAAGGCAATGAGGCCGGTCCGCCGCCGCCGGTCGATCTGCACGAGGAAAGGGTCGCTGCCGAGTTCGTGCGTGCGGCCATCGCCGGCGGTGCGATCACCGCCTGCCATGACGTTTCCGACGGTGGAGTCGCGGTCGCCCTCGCGGAAATGGCGCTCGCCGGCAACGTCGGAGCCATCATCAACAAGCCGATCCCGGGCGGAACCGCGGGCCTGTTCGGCGAGGACCAGGGCGTCTATCTCGCCACTATCTGCGATAATTGCCTGCTGACTTTCCTTGCCCGCGCCCATGCCGCGGGCGTCGAAGTGGAAGCAATCGGCCGGACGGCCGGCAGCCGCCTCATCTTCGAGCTCCATGACAGCGATCACGACGTCACTCTCGCGGAACTCCGCGCAGCGCACGAGGCATTCTTTCCAAGGCTGATGGGGCGGGACGCAGCTTTGGCTTGAGCCGATGAAATCTCGGGCTTCTTGAGGGATGAGATGACCGGTTATTCCGGCACCCCATTGGCGCGCAAGCTGTCGCTGAAACCGGGGCTTCGGTTCTGGTGGGACGGAATGCCGGACAGCGTCCGCGCCGAGATCGAGAGCGAGCATTTGCCTCTCGATCTGCTGGATCGGGCGGAATCGCCGATCGATGCCGCACATATATTCGTCACCAGCCGCGCGGTCATCGAGCGCAAGCTTGCGGATCTCCGCCTTTTGCTCGCACCGACCGGCTTCATTTGGGTCAGTTGGCCCAAGAAATCTTCCGGCGTGGCGACGGACATCACGGAGGACAGGATTCGCGACTCGATCCTGCCCAGGACGGATCTGGTGGATGTGAAGGTGTGCTCTGTCGACTCCGTCTGGTCCGGTTTGAAGCTGATGATACGACGTGAATGCCGATAATAAAAAGCTATTGCGACACATTCGCATTAGCTTTATGTACCCCTCATGGTCGTTTGTGTATGCAATGCACTGAAAGAGGCTGACGTCCGCAAGGCGGCGCGCGACGGAGCATCCTGCCCGACCACCGCCTATCGCGTCTTCGGCCGCAAGCCGCGTTGCGGCCAATGCTTCTCATTCGCGCGGGAAGTGATCGCGGCGGAACGCGCGACCGCTTAGCATTAGCGGCTCGTTTTTCGCAGATTTCCGCCACTTTTTGGGGTGCCCTTTCCGGCGTCGCGCGTTATAGACGCGCCAGCTAAGGAGAGCGCACATGAAGGGCGACGACCAGGTCATCCAGCACCTCAACGAGACGCTCAAGAACGAGCTCACCGCGGTCAACCAATATTGGCTTCATTATCGCATGCTCGATAATTGGGGTGTCGCGAAGCTCGCCGAATTCGAGCGGCACGAATCGATCGACGAGATGAAGCATGCCGATCGGCTCGCCGAGCGAATCCTTTTCCTCGAAGGTCTGCCTAACTTTCAGATGCTCGGCCGCCTCCGGGTCGGTGAGAATGTCGACGAAATCCTCAAGGCCGATCTCGAGCTCGAGCGCGAGGCGGTAGAACAGCTCAAGGGCGCGATCGCTCACTGCGAATCCGTTCGCGACTATGTCAGCCGTGACCTGTTCGCCGAGATCCTCGACAATGAGGAAGAGCATGTCGATATGCTGGAAAAGCAGTTCGACATGATCGAGCAGATGGGACTCCAGAACTATATCCAGCTGCAGAGCAAACCGGCCGAAGGCTGAACTCCGGACCAAAGCGAGGCGTCGCGGACCGCCAATTTGCCATATCGCGGCCCAGCCATTATGCAGGCCGTCGCTTCGGTCGCAACGGACGGTCTTCGGCGCTTTGCGGCTCCTATTCCTTCTCACGCTTCCGGGCACCGGCTCGCCGGCGTTCGGCGCGCACGAACCCACGAAGGAACTCCCTTATGCCGATCGGCACAGTCAAATTCTTCAACACCGACAAAGGCTATGGCTTCATCCAGCCTGAAGTTGGCGGAAGCGACGCCTTCGTCCACATTACCGCCGTGCAGGTCGCCGGCCTTCATACGCTCGACCGCGACCAGAGCGTCTCCTACGAGTTC
>DAINCA010000017.1:0-19035 GCA_036732645.1 Allosphingosinicella sp. | reverse complement strand
CGGATCGGGATGTTCATCAGGTTGGGATCGGTCGACGCGAGCCGCCCCGTCTGCGCGCCCGACAGGCTGTAGCTGGTGTGGACTCGGCCGGTATCGCGGTTGATCTGCTCCTGCAGCGCGTCGGTATAAGTCGACTTCAACTTGGTCAGCTGCCGCCAGTCGAGCACCAGCCGGGCGATCGGCACGCCCTCGCGCGCGAGCCGCTCCAGCTCGGTCACGTCGGTCGACCAGGTGCCAGACTTGCCCTTGCGGCCGCCCTGGAGCCCCATCTTGTTGAACAATATGTCGCCGAGCTGCTGGGGGCTGCCGATCGTGAACTTGCAGCCGGCTTCGCCGCAGACCTGCTCCTCGAGCTCTGCAATCTGGACGTTGAATTCGGCCGAGAGCGATTTGAGGACTTCGCGATCCACCTTGACGCCGTCGCGCTCCATCCGCCCGACGACGGCGACCATCGGCCGGTCGACCAGCTCGTAGACGCGGGTCACGCGCTCGAACGGCAGCCGGGTCCTGAAGCGCATCCAGAGACGAAGGGCGACATCGGCATCCTCGGCCGCATATTCGGTCGCCTTGTCGACCGGGACCTTGTCGAACGTGATCTGCTTCTGCCCGGTGCCGCACAATTCCTTGTAGGGGATGCACTCATGGTCGAGATGCTTTTTGGCGAGGTCGTCCAGCGCATGGCTGGCGAGGCCGCCGGCATCGAGGTTAAAGCTCATCACTAGAGTGTCGTCATAGGGCGCGATGGTGATGCCCCGGCGGTTGAACACCACCCAGTCGAACTTGAGATTGTGGCCGATCTTCAGGATGGCCGGGTCTTCGAGCAGGGGTTTCAGCCGCTCCAGCACCATATCCGCGGGGAGTTGGTCCGGGCGCTCGGCGAACATGTCGTCGCCGCCATGCTCCAGCGGGATGTAGCAGGCGCGGTTGCAATCGGTGGCGAGGCTGATCCCCACCAATTTCGCGGTGACGAAGTCGCGCCCGTTGGTTTCGGTGTCCACCGCCACCAGGCCTCGTTTGCGGATCGCCTCGAGCCAGCGTTCCAGGGCCGCTTCGTCGGTGACGGTCTCGTAGAGCGAACGATCGATCTTCGGCTCGGGCCGGACCTCGTTCTGCACCGGCGTTTGCGAAGGGGCGGGCGATGTGGACTGCGATCGTGCGCTCAATCGCGCGAGCAGAGTGCGGAAGCCGTGATGATCGAGGAACTCGCGAAGCGGTTCTTCCGGGATTCCCTTCATCGCCAGCGCGTCGAGCGGCTCCGGAAGCGGCGCGTCGCAGACCAGGCGGACCAGCTCGCGCGACATCCGCGCCGCGTCGGCATGTTCGATCAGGTTCTGCTTCAGCTTCGGCTTGGTGATGTCGTCGACATGAGCGATGACGTTCTCGACGTCCCCATATTGCTGGATCAGCAGCGACGCCGTCTTCGGTCCGACGCCCGGCACGCCCGGAATGTTGTCGACGCTGTCGCCCATCAGGGCCAACACCTCGCCCAGTTGCTCCGGCGGCACGCCGAACTTCTCGATCACATAATCGCGGCCGATGCGGCGGTCGTTCATCGTGTCGAACATATCGAGCCCCGGCTCGATGAGCTGCATCAGATCCTTGTCCGAGCTGACGATGGTGACCTTCCATCCCTGCTCCAGCGCCGCCTTCGAATAACAGGCGATGATGTCGTCCGCCTCCAGCCCATTCTCCTCGATACAGGGGATCGAGAAGGCGCGGGTGGCGTCGCGAATGAGCGGGAATTGTGGCACCAGCTCGGGCGGGGGCGGGGGCCGCTGCGCCTTGTAGCCGTCGTACATCGCGTTTCGAAAGGTGCTCTCCGAAGCGTCGAGAATGACAGCGAGATGGGTCGGCCCCTCGGTCTTGCCGAGATCGTCGGCCAGCTTCCACAGCATCGTCGTGTAGCCGTATACGGCGCCGACATTGAGGCCGTGCTTGTTGGTCAGCGGCGGCAGCCGGTGAAAAGCTCGAAATATGTAGCTCGAGCCGTCGACGAGATAGAGATGCGGGGAGGGCATAAGGATCGGGTCTAGCCGAAGGGCGTTCGGGTGCAAACCGAGACTTGGCCATGGGTCAGCCAAGGTTCAAGGAACGATCATTAGGCGACAACGGATGAACCGACGCAGTTTCCTGATCGCGGCTTTTGCCCTCGGCGTCTTCGGCTGTGCCCCATCGGCCACCGAGGCGGCGCCGTTCCAGCCAACCCGATTCTCGGTCCAGGTCGCTGGAAGCGGCCCCGACGTCATCCTCATTCCTGGCCTCACCGCCGGCCGTGACGTGTGGCAGGCGACCGCCCGCGCTTTGCCGGGATATCGCTATCACCTGATCCAGGTGTCCGGATTCGCCGGCGAGCCGACGCGTGGCAATGCCCGCGGAACGGTGGTTGCGCCGCTTGCGGACGAAATCGCCCGCTACATCGTCGACCGCCAGCTCGAGCGGCCGGCAATCGTCGGTCATTCGATGGGTGGGACGGTCGCGATGCTGATCGGGGCCCGGCGGCCCGAATTGGCCGGCAAGATCATGGTGGTGGACATGCTGCCGCAACCGGCCGGTTTGGTCGGCGGTACCGCGGCCAATCTCGGGCCGCTCGCGGAAAGCCTCCGCGGAATGCTCGATTCGGAGGGTGGAAGGTCACTTCTCGGCTCGCTCATCACTTCCTTCGGTCCGCCCGACCGAGGCAATCGCCGAAGCGATCCCGACGTCGTCGGCCGGGCCATGCATGAGCTGGCGAGAATCGATCTTACCGACGATCTGCGAAGGATCCGGGCTCCGCTGACGGTGGTCTACGCCGCGGCCGATCCGGAGACCCGTAATTCGGTGGATCGCAATTATGCCGGCGCCTATCAGGCGAAATCCGGGGTTCGGCTGGTTCGGATCGACAATAGCGGACATATGATCATGCTCGATCAGCCGGTCCGCTTTCGGCAGGCGCTCAGCGCCTTCCTGAGCCGCTGAGCAAAGTCTTCAGCGCGCCTCGGCGACGAAGGCCGTGATGAAGTAGATCAGGAGCATGACCGGACCGAGAGCGAACAAGGTCAGGGCGACCGCGCCGAGCCGGATGAGGAGCGGGTCCCAACCCGTGCTTCGTGCCAGGCCCGAGCAGACCCCGAGGATCTTGGCTTCCTGTTTGTCGAGGGCGTAGCGGCTGTTCATGGTCTGAAATCCTGATCTTTGAAACTGTGAAGGTCGGCGGGCCGACCCGGTCGTCCCTGCTCTGCAGAGGCTGACCTGCGGGTGCAGGGTTCAGATGACCGGGATCGGACCGACGGCGGCGGAAATGAAGAGGCTGCTGGTGACGACCGCACCGATGATCGACAGAGCCAGGTGCTGCAGGCTGATGTAGGACAACGTCATTTTCTTTCTCCCTGAACCGGGCCACCGGACGATCCGTCGGCCACGTCGAAGGTTTTGCAGGGGGCGTGCCAAGTCCGGTAAACCGCAGAAAACTGCCATATCTTGAGATTGGGCTCGGAAAGCGCGGGAGCGCATCCGCCAACTCAAGGCGAATTTCACCAATTTTTAGGGGCGCAAACCTGTCGCCGGTGGCTCAGCTAGCGCGGCCGGCGTTCCAGGTGGAGATAGGTGGGATCGAAGTCCGACGCGGCGCGAAGCCCTTCCCAGTCGTGGATCTCGACCCGGCCGTTTCGGAACGTCACCAGTTTCTGCTCGCGCAGCTGACGAAGCATTCGGTTGACGTGGATGGAAGTCAGGCCGGTCGCGTCGGCGAGGTCGAGCTGAGTGAGGGGCAAGGCAAAGCTTCGCTTTTCAGCGAGTCCGATCACCTCGAACCGCATGCATAATTCGCAGAGGAGATGGCCGATGCGAGCCAAAGCGGGGCGGCGGCCCATGGACGTAATCTGCTCGCGCTGGATCGAGGCGTCCATGAGGGTCGAAAGCCACAGCATTCGGGAAAGATGGGGCTCCTCGGCGGTGATGCTGGCGAGCGTCTCATGCGGGACGAAGCCGACGGTGACCGGCGTAAGCGCGCCGACATTATGGTCGAGGCGCTTGAGGAGAAATCCATGCAGGTCGACGAAGTCGCCGGCGACATGCACCTCCATGATCTGGCGCTGACCGTCGGTGAGATCCTTGAAGCGGCTGATCATGCCATCGATGAGCAGAGTGCTCTGAGTCACGGTCGCGCCAATCCGGACCAGGGTCTTGCCGGCCGGGAATTTCTGGACATCGGAAATTGCGGATCGAAGGACTCCGGCCTCGCGGTCACTGACCTCATCGCGAAGTCGAAGCTTCTTCACCAGATCGGCGACGGGATCCTTAGCTGCCATTCGGCCTCACTCCGATGATCCCTATATCCTAGCCTGCGCGCCGGGCACCAGGTTTCCAGCCGCCTTCCTTCGATCGTGAGACCTCAGACACTGCCAATGACCGGCGCCTGGAGGTTCCGTCTCGCCCAGTGGGTGGCAAGGAGGCCGCCGATCACCGGGACGATGAAGGCGGCGACCTGCATCCATTCCGGATGAGGAAACATGACGATATTGGAAATCGAGATGCAGGCCACCAAAGCGGCGACGACCCACCCGGTCCAAAGCCGGCGGCTGATGCTCGAAGCGGTCAGCGCGCCGATGAAAGCGCCGCCGAACCAGGCGGCGGCGATGAAGAGCAAAGCCCCTGTGGGCATCGCCTGGATCAGGGCGCCTTCGCTCTCGAGGCTCTCGAAACCGCTCTCCGCCGGAAGTGGATAGACCTGCAGGCCCACCAGCCAGATCACGTAGATGGCCGCCAACGCGACGATCAGGCCCGCGGCAAGCCCTGCGACGATCTTGAGCATGTCGTTCCCCCTGGTCCTGTTGTGTCGAGCTATAGCATGGAACATTGGTCGAGAAAGGGTCGGCGGCTCCGAAGCCGGACCGTCGATGAAGGCTTTGCGAGCCGTTCGGCTCAACTGCCGACGATGGTTCCGCCATTGGGATGGAGCACCTGGCCAGACATGTAACGAGAATCCTCGCAGGCCAGGAACAGGAAGCTGGGCGCCACCTCGTTGGGCTGCCCTGGGCGCCCCATCGGCGTGTCCTTGCCGAATTCGGGGATCTTCTCCTTCGGCTGACCTCCGAACGGGTTGAGCGGAGTCCAGATCGGCCCCGGAGCGACGGCATTGGCCCGGATTCCGTCGCCGACGAGGCTTTCCGACAAAGAGCGGGTAAAGGCCGTGATCGCGCCCTTGGTGGCACTGTAATCGAGCAGGAGCTTCGATCCCTTGTACATCGTCACCGAGGTGCAATTGATGATCGCCGATCCCTTTTTCAGATGCGGACGCGCCGCTTGGGTCAGGAAGAACATGCTGAAGATGTTGGTCTGGAAAGTCCGCTTCAGCTGCTTCTCCGAAATCTCGCGAATGTCTTCGTCCCAGTGTTGCTCGCCGGCATTGTTGACGAGGATGTCCAGGCGGCCGAGTTTGGCGACCGTCTCCTCGACCGCCTTGTCGCAGAAAGCCTTCTCGCCGAGGTCGCCGGCGATCAGGATCCCTCTTCCCCCTTCCTGCTCCACGATCTCCCGGGTTTTCGTGGCATCGTCATGCTCGCACAGATAGACGATTGCCACGTCGGCGCCTTCGCGCGCGAACAGCGCGGCCACCGCCCGTCCGATCCCGCTGTCGGCGCCCGTGACGAGGGCCACCTTGCCTTCGAGCCGGCCTGAGCCGGGATAAAAGGGCTCCCAGTCCGGCTTCGGCTCCAGCTTGCTTTCGTGTCCAGGAAGCTCGTCCTCATGGACCATCGAGATCGTGTCGCTGTCGCCGCTCATCACTTTATTCCTTGCCCGAGATGCCCGATTTTTCCTCGCCGAAAGCGTCGAGCGTCTTCTGATCGTGCTGTGCCTTCTCCTCGGGCGAGACGGGCGCCTTCTTTCCCTTTTCGGCAGCGCCGGTGCGGTCGGAATTGCGGCTGCCATCCTTGGGATCGTCGGACATCAGATTGTTCTGGTTCTGGGTGAGCTGCTGGCTCTTGTCGCGGTGCTGGCTCTGGGCCACGGGCGTCATCCTCCTCGTACTTCGTCGAACAACAGAACCTCTATGTCGAAAAGCCGTTCCGATCATCGGCCTCCCTTATCAGCGTCCTCACGTCACCCGGGCCGGCTCCGGTTCGCGGCGGCAGCACGCGGGGGCGCGGTCGCAATTCCCTTACCGGAGGCATTCATGCCCTTTCGCCGTGCCCGCTCTGTCCTGCTGACGTCCGCGTTCTTCGCTGCCGCGGCGCCCGCGCTTTCTCAGGCGCCTGATCCGGCTGAGCCCGAGGGCGGAACGCCGTCGCTGACCGCGACCGAGGCGGCGACGCCGTCGGGCGGCCGAAGCTACACGCCAGCAGATTTCGCCCGGTTCGCGCCGCGCAATGCATTCGACATGCTGAGCCAGGTCCCCGGCTTCTCGATCGTCACCGCCGATAACGAGGTCCGCGGGCTGGGACAGGCCACCGGCAATGTTCTCATCAATGGCGAACGCTGGTCGGGCAAGTCGACCGATATCGTCACCGAGCTGCGGCGGATCAGCTCCGCCAGCGTCATTCGGATCGACATCGTCGACGCGGCGACACTCGAGGTTCCGGGCCTCTCCGGCCAGGTCGCGAACGTCGTCACCGCCTCGCGCGGTCTTTCCGGCAATTTCGCCTGGCGCCCGCAGATTCGCGCCCGACGCACCGAGGCACGCTTGTTCAATGGCGAGGTTTCGATCAGCGGCGCCTTCGGCGGTACCGATTTCAGCCTCAGCCTGGCCAATGACAGCTATCGCAACGGCAATGCCGGGCCCGAAATCGTCTTCACGCCGGCCGGCGACGTCCTCGACCGGCGTGACGAGGTTCTTTACGTCTATGGCGACAGGCCCCGTCTCAGCGGTTCGGTCCGCCGCAACTTCGCGGACGGGTCGATACTCAACGCCAACGCCGCCGTCGGACTGCTGATCAACGACGTCGAGGAAGTCTCGCGTCGCTCGGGGCCAGGCCAGCCGGACCGAGTGCGGAACGTCCAGGAACGCGAGCGCGAACATAATTACGAATTCGGCGGCGACTATGAGTTCGGCCTTGGCGGCGGCCGGCTGAAACTGATCGGGCTCCGGCGCTTCGAGCACAGCCCTTTCACCCAGACCCTGGTCCAGACCTTTGCTGACGACAGGCCAGTGGAGGGGCAGCGCTTCACCCAGGTCGCGGACGAGACCGAGACGATCGGACGCGGCGAATATCGCTGGAACAAGGGTGGCGACTGGCAGGCCTCACTGGAAGGCGCGCTCAACCGGCTCGACATCGAAAACGGGCTGTTCAACCGTAACGCCGCCGGCGAATTCGTCCCGATCCCCTTTCCCAACGCCTCGGCGACGGTCCAGGAACGTCGTGCCGAGGCGGCGCTCACTTATGGCCGCTCGCTTTCACCGGAGCTCAGCCTGCAGGCCTCGGTCGCGGGCGAATATTCGCAGATCAGCCAGGACGGCGCCGGCGGCGTCACCCGCACCTTCTACCGGCCCAAGGGGTTTCTCAATCTCGCCTGGCGGCCGGAACCCGGACTGGACATCAGCGCCCGGATCGAGCGCCAGGTCGGCCAGCTCAATTTTTTCGATTTCGTCGCCTCCGGCAATGTCAGCGCCGGCACCACCAATGCGGGCAATGCCAACCTGGTCCCGCCGCAAAGCTGGAACGGCCAGATTCAGGCGACCCGCAACCTGGGGGCGTGGGGCACCGCGACCGGCCGGCTCTACGGACGCCTCATCACCGACATCGTCGACATCATCCCGGTCGGAACCAACGGCCAGTCCCCGGGCAATCTCGAAGGCACGGCCCGCGTCTATGGGGTACAATGGACCAGCACCTTCAATTTCGATCCGATCGGCTGGCGAGGCGCGAAGCTGGACCTCAACCTTCAATTCCAGAAGACCTCTCTGGTCGATCCGCTGACCGGGCTTCGCCGCCCGATCAACGAGAATATGACCCGCCAGATCGACGTCAACCTTCGCCACGACATCCCCGGGAGCGACTGGGCTTATGGTGCGGGCTACAGCGACTTCCGGCAATCGGCGCTCTACCGGCTCGATCAGGTCTGGCAGTTCCTGGCGACACCGGGCCAGCTTGGCGCCTTCGTCGAGAACAAGGATGTGATGGGCCTCACCGTTCGCGCCAGCGTCGACAACCTCATCAACAATAATGAGAGTTTTCGCCGCGACTTTCTTGATGGCCGCCGGCCGAGCCCGATCCTTTTCACCGAATATCGGGACCGGTTCTTCGGCCCGATCTTCACCTTGTCGATCAGCGGGACGATCTAGCTGCCATCAGCCGTTGGGAAGTGCGGGTTCACCTCCGGCTCGGGAAGGGAGATCTGGCTGGCGTGGAGCGTTTCCGCCGGAGCGTCAGAGCGCCGGCACTGGGCGACGATGACTGGATAATCGAGATCCCCGTGGCGGATGATCTCGACTTCGGTCGCGGCCAGGCATTCAGCCTGGCTTTCATAACGCGACGACGCCAGGCGCAGCTCGGCGCACGGCAAATCGCCTTCGCCGCAGCCCAATATTGCCATCACGTATGCCAGGGTTTCCATCACCGCTCCTTGTCCACCCAACCATTCGACGCACCGCCAGTTCCTGACGTTTCGCCTCCGTTACTTGGGGAATAAGGGTGCTGGTCCTATCTAGGGCCGCTATGGCAAGACTGGACGGACAAATGAGCGGAGAAACGGGCGCGGGCTGGGGAACGCTCCGCCGCTTTCTCCCCTATCTCTGGCCAGCTGGGGAGCCGGGGCTGAAGGCGCGGGTCCTTTTTGCCGTGCTGCTCGTCTTCGCCGCCAAGGCCGCGATTCTCACCATGCCTTTCGCCTACAAGGCGGCGGTCGATCGAATGTCCGGAGGCATGGACGCAGCTGCCGGACTGATCATCGCGCTGGTGGTCGCTTATGCCGGAGCCCGTTTTGCCGGCGTCCTGTTCGACAATCTGCGCAACGCGATCTTCGAACAGGTGGGGCAGGACGCCGCCCGCCGCCTGGCGGAAAAGGTGTTCCGCCATATTCACGCTTTGTCGCTTCGATTCCATCTCGAGCGGCGCACCGGCGCCCTCACTCGGATCGTCGAGCGCGGGACCAAGAGCATCGACACGATGCTCTATTTCCTTCTCTTCAACATCGCGCCCACCATCATCGAATTGACCGCGATCTGCATCATCTTCGGGGTGAAGTTCGGTCCTGGCCTGGTCATCGCGACTTTGGTCATGGTGGCAGCCTATATCTGGTTCACTCGGACGATCACCGAGTGGCGGGCCAAGCTCCAGCGCGAAATGAACGAAGTCGACAACCAGGCGGTGGCTCGAGCTGTCGATTCCCTGCTCAATTACGAGACGGTCAAATATTTCAACGCGGAGGATCGCGAGGCCCGCCGCTACGGGCAGGCGACCCAGGCCTTCGCGAAGGCGGCCGTCCGCAACGAAGCCTCCTTGGCATGGCTCAATATCGGCCAGTCCCTGATCACCAACCTGATGATGGCGGGCGCCATGGCCTACACCGTCTGGGGCTGGAGCCGGGGGGACTTCACGACTGGTGACGTCGTCTTCGTCAACACCTTCCTCGCCCAGCTCTTCCGGCCGCTGGACGCTCTGGGCTGGGTCTATCGATCGATCCGCCAAGGCATGATCGACATGGAGGCGATGTTCGACGTGATCGATACGCCAGCCGAGATTCGCGACCTGCCGGGCGCTCCGGCACTCTGCGTCGAAGCCGGCCATGTCCGTTTCGAGGACGTCCATTTCGCCTACGAGCCCGAGCGCGAGATCCTCAAGGGGATCGATTTCGAGGTGAAGCCCGGGACGTTGACCGCCGTCGTCGGCCCGTCCGGCGCCGGCAAGTCGACTCTGTCGAGATTGCTGTTTCGCTTCTACGAACCGACGGGCGGCCGGATCTCGATCGACGGCCAGGACATTGCCGACGTCACCCAGGCCAGTCTGCGAAAGGCGCTTGGAATCGTTCCCCAGGACACGGTCCTGTTCAACGACACGATCGGCTACAACATCGCCTACGGGAAGGACGAAGCCAGCCAGGAAGAAGTGGAGGCCGCGGCCAGCGGCGCCGCCATCCACGACTTCATCCTTCAGCTCCCCGAAGGCTATCAGTCGATGGTCGGCGAACGCGGCCTCAAGCTTTCGGGCGGTGAAAAGCAAAGGGTGGCGATCGCCCGAACCCTTTTGAAGGACCCGCCGATCCTCGTCCTCGACGAGGCCACGAGCGCGCTCGACAGCCGCACCGAAGCGGCGATCCAGGAGACGTTGAGCGACGTCACCGCCCGCCGAACCACGATCGTCATCGCTCACCGCCTTTCGACGATCGTCGACGCGAACCAGATCATCGTCCTCGATCAAGGCAGAGTGGCCGAGCGCGGCAGCCATGCCCAATTGCTTCGCCGAAACGGTCTTTACGCCGAAATGTGGGCTCGCCAGCAGGCGGACCGGGAGCAAGAAGAGATCAAGGCCGCAGAGTGAGCATGTCGGTCGTCGTGGCCGGTCGGGCGCAGGGCACGGGTCGCGGGCAGACCGCAGCGGCGGGCTGGACTTTTCGCCGGCGCGCGGCTCATTGGCGACAGTGACCCAGCCTCTCCAGATCCTTCGCGACGTTTTCGGCTTCCAGGATTTCCGCGGCGTCCAGGACCAGGTCATCAATCGGGTGATGGCTGGTCGAAACACGCTGGCGGTGATGCCGACCGGCGCCGGCAAATCGCTCTGCTACCAGGTGCCCGCTCTGGCTCGGGACGGAACCGCACTCATCATTTCCCCACTGATCGCGTTGATGCACGACCAGATTCGCGCGGCCGAGGCGTTCGGAATCCGAGCCGCGGCTCTGACGTCCGCCGATTCCAACCGAGCCGAGACAGTGGAGAAGCTCAGAGAGGGCGCGCTCGATCTCGTCTACGTCGCACCCGAGCGCGCCACCGGCGAGGCCTTCCGCTCGCTGCTGTCACAGGTGAAGCTGTCGCTGATCGCCATCGACGAGGCCCATTGCGTCTCTGAATGGGGTCACGATTTCAGACCGGACTATCGGCTTCTCAGGCCGCTCCTGGAAAGCTTTGCCGATGTGCCCCGGCTGGCGCTGACGGCGACCGCCGACGACCGCACCCGCCGCGATATCCTCGTCCAGCTCGGCATTGACGAGGACGGCCTCATCGTCGCGGGCTTCGATCGCCCCAACATCCGCTACCATGTCCGTCCGCGCGACGGGGAAGGCGCCCAGCTCAAGGCCCTGCTCGCCGATCAGCCGGGCCCGGGAATCGTCTACGTGCCGAGCCGCGACAAAGCGGAGCGCCTGGCCGAGCAACTCAAGGCAGCCGGGCGACCCGTTCTGCCTTATCATGCCGGGCTCGAGCCGACGGTCCGCGCGCGCAACCAGGCCGCATTCGTCAATTCCGAAGAGATGGTGATGGTCGCGACCATCGCCTTCGGCATGGGGATCGACAAGCCCGACGTTCGGTTCGTCGCCCATGCCGGAATCCCGAAGTCGATCGAGGCCTTCTACCAGGAGACGGGCCGTGCCGGCCGCGACGGCGAACCTGCCCAAGCCTGGCTGTTCTGGGGTGCCGAGGATTTCGCCCGGGCGCGTCGAAGGATCGAGACGGAAATCGACGACAAGAGGCGGCCGGGGGAGCGCGAACGGCTGAATGCCCTGGCGAGCCTGGTCGAAAGCGCCGGCTGCCGCCGGGCGATCCTGCTTCGGCATTTCGGCGAAGATCCGCCGCAACATTGCGGCAATTGCGACAATTGCCTCAGCCCGCCCCAGTCGATCGACGCGACGACTGCGGCGCAGAAATTGCTGTCCGCCGCCTTCCGGACCGAGATGCGGTTCGGAATCGGCCATCTCGCCGACGTGCTCGCCGGGCGCGAGACCGAAAAGGTCCGAAATTTCGGTCATGATCGGCTGAGCGTGTTCGGAATCGCCGACGAGGAGGAGCAGGTTCTGGTCAAGCCGGTCGCCCGCGCCTTGCTTGCTCGCGACGCTCTTCGCGCCGACGATTATGGCGGCCTTTCCTTCGGTCCCGGTGCGAAACCGATTCTCAAGGGCGAGGCCAAGGTCGAGATCGTCGTCCCGCCCAAACGGCCGCGCCGTTCACGACGTGACCAAGAGGAATATGCGCATGACCCCTTGTTCGAGGCGCTTCGGGCTCGCCGCCGCGAGCTCGCCGCGGAGGCGGGTGTTCCCCCTTATGTCATTTTCCATGACAGCACGCTTCGCGAGATGGCGAAAGCGAAGCCGGCGAGCCTCCACGCTCTGTCCGGGGTAAGCGGCGTCGGCGCGGCCAAGCTCGACCGATATGGCGCCGCCTTCGTCGAGCTTATCGCGGGGTGGCCATCATGAACCGGTTCAGGCGACTGGATGAAAAGGTGCTGGTGGCGGGCCAGATCGACTCGAACGACATTGCCGCCGCTGCCGAACAGGGCGTCACGACGATCATCAACAACCGCCCCGATGGCGAGGAAATGGGTCAGCCCGCCGGGGACCTGATCCAGGCCGCGACCGAAGCGGCGGGACTGGCTTACTTTCACATCCCCGTTTCCGGCGGTCTGTCGGCGGCGCAGGCCGACCAGGCGGCGGGGGCGATCGAAGGCGCACCAGGCCAGGTTCTCATGTTCTGCCGATCCGGAACCCGCTCAACCTTCTTGTGGGCGATGGCGCGCCTCGGTCGGGGCGCCGATGCCAGTACTCTCGTCGAGCAGGCGGCCGGGGCCGGTTACGACCTCAGTCCGCTCCTGTCCCGCCTGGGTCGCTGAGGATCGCGAGCGCCGCACCTAGGTCCTCCTCATCGACCATCAGCTGGATGTTGAAGAGGCCGCCGGCGAAGGCGAGGCTGGTATCGAGGCCGAACAGGACGCTCATGATCCCCTCGGCCTCGAGGCGCGCCCTCGCCATGCCGGCTTCGAAGCTGTCGCCGAAGCGGGCGGCTTCCACCAGCGCCACTTCAACTCACCACGGAACGACGTCGCCGGCCGCAATCTCCATTGCTGTCGGCTTGCGGCCCAGAGCGAGGTTGCGGTGGGGAAAGCGGCCGAACCGCTCGATGACGTCATGGTGCAACCGGGCATAACGGAGCTGCTCGGCGTCGCCCAGAGCGGTGAACAATAGCAGCGACTGGACCTGGTCTTTGGGATCCTCGCTGTGCTGGAAGGGCATATAGAGAAAGCCCCTCTGCGCCTTGGTCATGCCGTCGTCATAGCCGCGCCCGATCGCCTCCTTGGCGATCGCAAGCGCCATGTGATCGGTGGCGAACTGATCGGCATGGCCGCGAAACATGTTGCGCGGAAACTGGTCGAACAGGACCACCGCCGCGAGCGCCGTCTCCGCGTCCCCGACGAAATCGGACACCTCTCGGCGGGCCATTCGTGCCCACAGGATTCCGAACTTGTCCCTGATCTCGTCGTCGAATGCCGCATCGGCCTTCCACCAGTCCTCCCATCCATGAGAGAACCAGAAATCGAGAACCTCTTTCGCCCAGCCTTCCGCCACAGGATCTCCTCCGGCCCTCGCTTTACCTCGCCAATCAGGCAAAAGTAGGAAAAAAGGCTGCTTTGCGCGCGAGCGCCCGCCGACAGCGCCTCAGGTCGCGGTGCCGCCCACCGTCAGCCCTTCGATGAGCAAAGTGGGCTGTCCGACTCCCGCCGGGACGGACTGGCCGCCTTTGCCGCAGATGCCGACGCCCTCGTCGAGCGCCATGTCGTTCCCGATCGCCGCCACCTTGGTGAGCACGGTGGGACCATCTCCGATCAGGGTCGCACCCTTGATCGGCGCACCCAGCCGGCCATTTTCGATGCGGTAGGCCTCTGTGCAGGAGAAGACGAACTTGCCCGACGTGATGTCGACCTGGCCGCCGCCGAAGCTCTTCGCGTAAATGCCGTTCTTCGCCCGCGCGAGGATCTCGCCCGGATCATCCCGGCCGCCGAGCATGAAGGTATTCGTCATCCGCGGCATGGGCGCATAAGCAAAGCTTTCGCGACGGCCATTGCCGGTCGGCTCGACCCCCATCAGCCGGGCGTTCATTCGATCCTGAATATAGGATTTGAGAATTCCGTCCTCGATCAGCACGTTCCGCCGGGTCGGCGTGCCTTCGTCGTCGATCGTGAGGGACCCGCGCCGGCGGTCGATGGCGCCGTCGTCGATCACGGTCACGCCCGGCGCCGCAACCCGTTCGCCAATCCGGCCGGAGAAAGCGGAGGTGCCCTTGCGGTTGAAATCCCCCTCGAGGCCATGGCCGACGGCTTCGTGAAGAAGGACTCCGGGCCAGCCGGGGCCGAGCACGACCGTCATCTCGCCGGCCGGCGCGGCAATGGATTCGAGGTTGGTGAGCGCCTGGGCCAAGGCGCCATCGATTGCGCGATTCCAGGTCTCGGACAGAAACAAATCGTCATAGAGGTAGCGGCCGCCGAGTCCGAAAGTGCCGACTTCGCGGCGGCCGTTCTGCTCGGCGACAATCTGGACGTTCAGCCGGACCAGAGGGCGCACGTCATGGGCGACGAACCCGTCCGGACGGACGATTTCGACGACCGACCAAGAGGCGGCCAATGCCACCGAAACCTGGGCGACTCGCGGATCACGGGCCCGGGCAGCGGCATCGATCTGCTGGCACAGGGCAACCTTTTTCGCGAACGGAATGAGGCCGAGCGGGTCGTCATCGGTGTAGAGCTTGGCGTTGGTGCGCTGAGGCGGCGCCGGACGCGCCGTCTTTGCGGGATCGAGCACCGACATGGTTTCGGCGGCGCGCCGGATCGCGGCTTCGCTGATTTCGTTGGCCTGGGCGAAGGCCGTGGTTTCGCCGGACACCCCGCGAAGTCCGAACCCCGCCTGTGTGTTGAAGTCGGCGGTCTTCAGCCTTCCGTCGTCGAAGCCGAAGGATTCCGTGGCCGTATATTGCAGATACAGCTCGCCATCCTCGCATCTTTTGAGCGCGTCCGCCGTCAGACGAAGGGCGGCCTGCGGGTCGAGTCCGCCGGCGCGGTAGAGGAATTTGCGGGGATCTGCGGGAAGGTTCATGCTCGTCATATAAGGTGGCGTGGAACGGCCGCCACCCCATTCGCCCCGATGAGGGCACAGATTATGGCGGCGTCATGAAGATTGCGATCCAGTTGCTCTATCGCCTCAAGCGCTCGCTGCTGCGCCGCTCCGGCCTGAAGACCCGGGGCGTGAAGGTGATGGTGTTCAATGCGGCGGACGAGCTGCTGCTGATCCGCAACAGCTACGGCAAGACCCATCTTCATCTCCTGCCGGGCGGGGGGATCGGGCTGTTCGAAACGCCCGCTGCCGCGGCTCAGCGTGAGGTTCGGGAAGAAGTCGCCGTTTCGCTCGATCGCCTTGACGTGTTCGCGACCTATCAGGCGCGCGCCGAGGGCAAACGCGACACGGTTCACCTGTTCACCGCGTTCACCAAAGACTCGCCGAAGGCTGAGAGCTTCGAGATCGAGGAAGCCGCTTTCTTCGCGCTCGATTCGCTGCCGGAAACGACCTCGCCGGCAACCTTGCGAAGGATAAGAGAATATCGTGGCGAGCGGGCGGTCAGCGAAGGGTGGTGAATCGCACTACTGGCGAATCTCGATCCAGCTTAATTTCAGCTTTGGTCGGCCGGACCGTTCTTGAGGATGAAGCGCTTGTCGCAATAACCGCAGTCGACATAGCCCTTCTCGTCGATCTGAAGATAGACCCGGGGGTGACCCAGTGCGGGCGAAATCTCGGTGGCGCCGTCACAGGCGACCCGGGGGCTGTCGGTAAAAGCGATTTCGGGGGTCAGCGGATCGGTGGCGGCCATGAATCGGCTCTAGCGAAGCCACCAGGCCCAGACAATATCGTCCTCGCGGATCCTTGGGGACGATCCTCTTAGACGGTCCCGCCGCCCGCGAGCATCGCCAGCATCATGGCGCCGAGCGCCGAGACGATGAGGGCGGTCCTTGAGAGACCCGAGAAATGCAGCTGCATGAACATGAACCATCGAATGGCCCGAGCCCGGTTAACGGCTGCTTCCCGGGACCGGTTAACGCGGCTATTCCCACCGCCATGCCCGAAGCCGCCATCTCCATCTGCGACCTCCAGAAGACCTACAAGGGCGGCAAACGTGCGCTCGAGGGGATCAGTATCGACATCCCGCGCGGCGGCATCTTCGGTTTGCTCGGGCCGAATGGCGCCGGCAAGTCGACTTTGATCAACATCCTCGCCGGCCTGGTCTCGAAGAGCGGCGGAACGGCCTCGATTTGGGGTTTCGATATCGACGAGCATCCGCGCAACGCGAAACGGGCGATCGGCATCGTTCCGCAGGAGATCATGTTCGATCCCTTCTTCACGCCGGCCGAGACCCTCGAGATAACCGCGGGCCTTTATGGAGTCCCCAAGGCCGATCGGCAGACGGCGGAGTTGCTCCGCGCGGTCCGGCTCGAGGACAAGGCGCATGCTTATTCCCGAACCTTGTCCGGCGGGATGAAGAGGCGACTCCTCGTCGCGAAGGCGATGGTTCATTCCCCGCCGATCCTGGTGCTCGACGAGCCGACGGCGGGAGTCGACGTCGAGCTTCGTCAGCAGCTGTGGGATTATGTGCGCACTCTTCACTCGCGCGGCGTGACCATCGTCCTCACCACCCATTATCTAGAGGAGGCCGAAGAGCTCTGCGACCGGATCGCCATCATCAATCACGGTCGCCTGATCGCCAATGAAAAGACCCGTACCCTGGTTGGGATGGCGCAGGAGAAAGTGGTCGAGGTAGTGGTCGACCGCGACGTCGCTACCGCCCCCGAGGCATCCTGTTTCGACAAGATCGAGCTTTCCGGCGAGCGCACTCTGGCGATCACTTACCGCAAGGACCGGGTCAATGCTGGCGAGGTGCTCGCCGCGCTTCAACGGGAGGGTCTGGGGATCGTCGACGTCTCGACCCGCGAGGCCGATCTCGAGGACGTGTTCCTCAACCTGACGAGAGCGACCGTGAGCGATGGCTGATCATGAGTTCGACGTCGTCGTCCTGGGATCCGGCGCGGCCGGGCTCAGCGCCGCCCTGAACCTCGCGCCGGAATTGAAGGTCGCAGTTCTGGCCAAAGGGGAGATCAGCGCCGGCTCCACGGCCTGGGCACAAGGCGGTATCGCGGCCGTGCTCGAACCAGGCTATACGTTCGAAAGTCATATCGAGGACACGATCGGCGCCGGCGCCGGCCTCAACGACCGTCGTACCGTCGAATTCGTCGTCGAGAATGCGCCGGCGGCGATCGAGCGCCTGGCCGAGCTTGGCGTCCCCTTCACGCCCGGAGAATCCGATCGCTGGCACCTGACCCGGGAGGGCGGCCACAGCCATCGCCGGGTCGCCCATGTCGCCGATGCGACCGGCTGGGCGGTGCAGCAGGCGCTCGAGCAGGCCGCCGCGACCCATCCGAACATCACTTTGGTGCCGAACATGGCGGCGATCGACCTTGCCACTGGCCGACATAGCGAACCTCCAAGCGACGAAAGGCGCGTCTGGGGGGTCTATGCGCTCGATCGGAAAACCCGGCGCGTATCCTTGTTCGCCGGCCGGGCGGTCATCCTCGCCACCGGCGGAGCCAGCCGTGCTTGGCTTTATTCCACCAATCCCCGCGGTAGCACAGGCGACGGGATCGCCATGGCATGGCGTGCCGGCTGCCGGATCGCCAACATGGAATTCGCCCAGTTCCATCCGACCTGCCTGTTCAACGCCGAAGTGAAGAATTTCCTGATCACCGAGGCGATGCGCGGCGAAGGCGCGAAACTGCGCCTCCCGACCAATGGCCGGCGGTTCATGAAAAGGTTCGATCCGCGCGAGGAACTGGCGCCGCGCGACATCGTCGCCCGCGCCATCGACCATGAACTGAAGCGCCTCGGCCTCGATTTCGTCCATCTCGATATCAGTCACCGCGATCCGGAGTTCATCCACGCCCATTTCCCAACCATTGCCGCCCGCCTCGCCGAGCCGGACATCGGCATCGACATCACCCGCGAGCCGATCCCTGTGGTTCCAGCGGCGCATTATACCTGCGGCGGGGTGATGGTGGATCTTGATGGCCGGACCGACCTCGACGGGCTTTACGCCGCCGGCGAAGTCACGATGTCGGGTCTTCATGGCGCCAACCGGCTGGCTTCCAACTCGGTCCTGGAATGTCTTGTCTTCGGGCTCGCCGCCGCCCGCCACGTCAGCGCTCACTTCAGCGAGCTCGGGCCGCCGCCGGCGATCCGCCCCTGGGACGAAAGCCGGGTCACCGATTCCGACGAGGAGGTCGTCGTCCATCACAACTGGCAGGAGATCCGCCGCTTCATGTGGGATTATGTCGGGATCGTCCGGACCACGAAGCGGCTCGAGCGGGCGATGAACCGGATCGGCCTACTCCGCCAGGAGATCGAGGAATATTATGGCCATTTCCGGGTCACCCCGGACCTGATCGAGCTCAGAAACCTGGTGGTGGTCGCCGATCTGATCGTCCGCTCAGCTTTGGCCCGGAAGGAGAGCCGCGGCCTTCATTACACTCTGGATTATCCCGACATGCTCGCCGAAGCGAAGGATACGATCCTGACGCCAGCGGCTTGAGCGAGGGTCAGGCGGGAATCGGGCCGGCCGTCAGCTCACAGCTTATCACGGATTCGCCGCGCGCACGGGGCGCTGGCAGAGCCGTGCCGTTGGCTTCGTAGGAGGCCACGGCATCGACCAGGACTCGCCGTGCTTCGTCACGGGCTTCCTCATCGTCGCGACCGAGCGCGGTCACCCCCGGGAGGTCCGGAAAGGTCGCAATCACGAGTCCGTCATAGCGGGTGACGAGCTGTACTGCGTAGCTGACCATGTGTTGCCTCCTCGAGTGGTGGAGCGGATTTTCACGGGCAGCGAGCCGGAGTCAATGAGTCGGCCCCGAAACGAGCCAGAAAGAGAGGCCTGCAAGCCCGGATGATGCGAGCAACGGCAACGGCCCCACCCGAAAGCGCAGGGCCGCAATCAGAGCCGCAATCGTCAGCAACAGTGCCGCGAGGTCGATCGTTTCGAGCAGGGGAGCGTCGAACCGAACTGGGCCCAAGCGTACCTCTGTGAAAATATAAAAAAGGGTATGGAGCCCG
>DAINCA010000016.1:16507-19346 GCA_036732645.1 Allosphingosinicella sp. | reverse complement strand
GTGCGCACCAGCTGCCAGACCGGGACGACGTCGTCGACGCCTTCGGCCTCGAGGCGATCCTCGAAGGCGGCGAGCTGGGCGCGGTTGACCGGCGAGCGGGCCAGCCAGGCGCGGAAAGCGTCGGCATTCTGGCCGGGGGCGAGCCCCGAACCGTCGTCATGTTCGTGTGCGTGAAGGCCGAATTCGGGTTCGGGCGCGGGCGGCGCAACCGGCGCCGCGGCGACCGCGTTGGCAGCTCGAAGCTGCGGAGCAGCGGCCGGAACGGCCGCCGAAGTTCCACCAAGGCTCGCTCCCGGAGCGAGGGTGAGCGTAAGCGTCGCCGCAATCGCGGCCAGGCGAATTCTGTCCAGCATCCCTGTTCCCTGTCTTGTAGGTACCCCCCAGGGGCCCCGTCGCCTGCAGCTTTCGCAGCGGCTGTTCAACATCATCCGCGGTGGATTTTTACCCCGCTCATGTGCCTGTATTTATAGGCGAATCATCATGAACGCGGGATTAAGAAGGGCCTTGAGTTGCGGACGGAATGCCGTCCCGAGGCGAGGTTTCCGGGATATCCCGAGGATCCAGGGGAGGAGCCGATGGGACCGGATTCGATCGAATCGGGGAAACAGGATCGGAAATTATCGGCGTGTCGCTAATCGGCTGAGGAAGTGGCATTGCTTCCGGATCCCCGCCCCTCTCGATCACCGCGCAGGGGCTTTCATTGCCTCTGGGCCCGGCCGAACCCCAGCGCCTGAACCCTCTCGTATCGATATGGAAGCGGGTGAAGCTGTAGAAACCGAGACCGACATCCGCGGCCGCGCCATTAGCCGAATGCATGGGGCATACCCGATCGAACAACTGGCGACGGGTCAGCGGCTCGATCGGAACGAGATCGAGAGCGAAGAAATCGAGATGCGCGCTTCGTTGCGATCCGCGGGCGCAGGCGTTGAGCGCCGGGTTGCGATAACCGGAAACCGCCTGAACCGGACCGACTGCCGGCCGGACATGGTCCCGAATGAATCGCAGGGTCTTGACCATGTCTGGCCAGAAACTCGCCGGCGGCACTTCGAACGGCGCGCCCCCGCATTCGCGCCACATGCTGGCGGTGCGGACGACCTGCCAGGTCGGCAGGACCCCTTCGACCCCCGCCGCCTGCTGCCAGGCTTCGAACGAGAGGATCCCACCGCGAAATCCGGGTGATGAATCGTAAGCGGCTCGAAACTCCGTCTCGCCCTGGCCCTCGGGCAATTGCTGGGCGAGCGAAGGAGCAGGGCAAAGAAGGACGAGCAACGCGACGAACCGGAACCGCATGTGCACGGCTATAACCCAGCCCTTTACGCTGTTGCACCCCCTTCGGAGGGCGATTTCAACGGACTGTCAGGTCGTCGTTGGCGTCGGATGGACGAAGGCGCGTCGAGTCTCGGTGAGCGTCAGCGGCGACAAGGTGAAGAAGATGAAGTCCGGCGTCACGGTATAGCTCATCGTGATGTCGATATAATCGACTCCGCCGGAGACCCCCGGGGTGTAGGTCGGCCCGGTAATCCTGGAGGGCTTCAGGCCGAAACGGCCGTCCGTCAGCCGCTGGCTGATCTGCGCATTGGTCGGACGCGGATAGATGGTGGCGTAGCGGGCACCCTCGCCGACAGCGTTACGAAGCCCGTTGTTCGCCATGAACAGGACGCCGAACTGGGCGATGCCGACGATGAACAGGATCAATGCCGGCGCGACCAACGCGAATTCCAGCGCGGCCGCGCCCTTGTCCTCATGTTTCAGCCGGAAGAGCGATTTCATCACTGAATCCTCACCGAAGTCGTGGCCGCCAGTGCGACCTTGCCGTTGGCATCGCCGATCGCCGCCAGCGGACCTTCGAAAAAGATCGGCGTGTAGGTGTAGGCGATGCTGATCTGCACGTAACGGGAGATCATCTCGCCATTCGGGCAGGTGCCGTCAAAGGCGAGCTGGGTCACCTGGTTGCATTCGAGGCGAGGCGTCACGGTAACGTGGCTTGCGAGCACACCGCCGGGGCCATCGGCGGCCGCCGCTTCCTCCCTCAGATATTCATAATCCGACTGAACGGTCCCGACCGAGACCTTCTCGAGCGCCCGAAACGCCGCTTGCTCGATCGCCAGCTGCCGCGAATAAGCCATGGACACATCGGTGACGCCCATGAAAGTGACGGCTAGAACCGGCGCGAGCAAGGCGAACTCGATGACGCTGGTGCCGCGAGAATCGCGGAGCAGGCGGCGCAGTCTGGAGATGATCGGGTGTCGCATGGTCAGCCTACCAGTCTCACGAACATCGCCTTGATCGCCCGGCCGCCGCCGTTCGTCGGGCAGTTGTTCTGGATATGACCGTTGCCGCTGAAGGCGAGCCTTCGCCCGACCAGCTGGATGCACTGGGTCTGCATTCCGGTGGTGCCGTTGAAGACCAGCTCCCGGGCCGGGAAGTAGAAAGCGCCTTCAAACGAGGTGAGGCTGTTGCCGTTGATGTGGCTGCTCCCATAAGGCGCCCGCCGATCCTGATACATGAGCACCCCTTTATAGGTGCCACTGGTCGGGGATGTCAGGTTCATCTGGGCACCGCCGTTGATGCTGATATTGGCGATCGACGACGGGTTGCTCGCTGCGTTGCTGCTGGTGAGGATGAAGGTGACCCCGGTGCCGTTGACGACCGACTGGGCGCCAAAGTCCAGATTGTCTCCGTCGATATAATAGATGCCGGGCGCCAGATTGATCGTGCCCTTGATGTCCATGCCGCGATAGCAATAGATTCCAGTCCCATTGGGCGTAACGGTGTGGGATCCGGTCGGAGCAACGTTCAGCCTGGCAGAACAGGGGCTGGGGAGCACCGGTTCCGGCAG
>DAINCA010000016.1:0-16407 GCA_036732645.1 Allosphingosinicella sp. | reverse complement strand
GCCCGCTCGTGGGCCAGAGCGACCCGAACCGCGCGCGGGTTGCCGGCATAGAGACCGACCGCGGGCGCATTCTGAACCACCGCACTTCCGCTCAATGCCATGTCGCTATTGAGCGATAGGTCGTGATTGACGGAAGCGTTGACGTTCTGGAGCCGAACCGTTTCCGACGATTCGAGGCTCTGGGCGATGGCATAAGCGCCGGCCAGAGCGGCCGAGTCGGCGGTCCGTTGAAGCTGTCTCTTGGCCAGGGTGACCTGGGCCGTGTCGACGGCGATCGCCGCAGCGCCCACGATCAAGGGCATGGCCGCCGCGCCAATGACGAGCGCATTGCCTTTCTGGTCCCGGATCAGGCTGCGCAGCCGAGCGAGTGCACGCATCGCATCAGTCCCCTCTGCGAATAGAATGGGTGCATATCCATCGGGAATGCTTAGGAAACTGCTTCGGCGGATGGTTAACGCGATTTTCTCCAGATCAAGCGCTTCTGTCAGGCAGCGGTTGTTCCCCTGGCAAAGCCCGCTAGATTGAAAGGATGAGCAGCCCGATCAGCGTCGACGTCCCCCATCGCCTCGGGGTCGAGGAAGCCAGGAAAAGAATAAGCGGCGGCGTGGGGAGCCTGAAAAGTTTCATTCCCGGCGCCGCCGAGGTCAGGTCTTCCTGGAACGGCGACCGGCTGGCGCTTCAGGTCGTGATGATGGGCCAGGAAGTGAACGCCCAGATCGAAGTACGCGAAACCCTGGCGCGCGTCGAGTTGATGCTCCCCCCCGCCTTGGCCTTTTTCGGAAAGGCGATCGAGGCAGGGATCAGACGAACCGGCGCCGAACTGCTCGAGGATCGCCGCGGCGAAGCCGGCTGAAGAATCCACCCGCGAAAATCAGCCGGGGGGCCATTGCCGCTGTCCGACACAGACCCTAGCATCGGGCCCGGATCGACGGGGGAGGCGGGATGCGGCACGTTGCGGTGATCGGATCGGGGCCGGCCGGTTATTATACCGCCGAGGCCCTGCAGAAGCAGTTTGGCGATGAGGTCCGGATCGACGTCATCGACCGGATGCCAGTGCCCTACGGCCTGATCCGCTTCGGAGTCGCGCCCGATCACCAGTCGATCAAGAGCGTCTACAAACGCTACGAGAAGGTGGCCTTGTCGGAGACCGTGCGGTTCGCCGGCAATGTCCTGGTCGGGCGCGACGTGACCATAAAGGAGCTCGTCCAGACGTACGACGCGGTGATCCTCGCCACCGGTGCGCCCAACGACCGGCCGCTGGACATTCCTGGAGCGGATCTGCCGGGCGTGATCGGCTCGGCCGCCTTCGTCGGCTGGTATAACGGCCATCCCGAATTCGCCGATCTCGATCCCCCGCTCGATGTCGTATCGGCAGCGGTGATCGGCAACGGCAACGTGGCTTTGGACGTCGCCAGGATCCTTTCCAAGACCCCGGCCGAATTCGTGGGGTCGGACATCGTTTCCCACGCCTTCGAAGCGCTCGGAAACAGCCGGATCGAGAAGATCCACGTGCTCGGCCGTCGCGGTCCCCATCAGATCGCGATGACTCCAAAGGAGCTGGGCGAGCTCGGCCACCTTGAGGCGGCCGCACCTTCGGTCGATCTCGAGGATTTCCCGCCCGAGCTCGACGACGCCTTGCTCGAGCCCGGTCTCAGGAAGTCGGTGACGCATCTACGCGAGTTCGCGAAGATTGAGCCGACGAAGCGAAAGACGATCAACTTCGATTTCTTCGCGAAGCCGGTCGCGATCGAGGGAGACGGCCGGGTCGAGCGGATTGTCGTCGAGAAGACGAAGCTCGACGAGCGCAACGCGGCCGTGGGGACCGGCGAAATCTACGCGATCCCGTGCGGAATGGTTGTGACCTGCATCGGCTACAAGACTCCGCCGATCGAAGGCGTTCCCTATGAGGAGGATCGCGGCCGCTTCGCCAATGACGAGGGTGTGATCGGCGAAGGACTCTATTGCGTCGGCTGGGCCCGCCGGGGTCCGACCGGGACGATCGGAACCAACCGGCCCGACGGCTTCGAGGTGGCGGAAAAGATCGCCGCCCGGCTCGCCGACGGCGGCGGCGGCAAGGAAGGCCGGGCAGGCCTCGACCGGCTGCTGGACAGCCGCGGCGTGAACATCGTCACCTTCCGGGATTGGCAGAAGATCGAGGCGGCCGAGGCGGCACGGGCGCGGGACGGTCATCCGCGCGAGAAATTCGTGGCCGTCGAGGAAATGCTTCGCGCGCTCGATCGCTGATCCTGTTCGCGCAGGATCACCGCTGAAGGCTGTCCGGAGATACTGGGCCATTGCCAAGGGCGGAACGATACGGATAGCCTGAAACGCATCGGCCTTAGGGGGGCATATGACGAGCAACGGCCACGTCTTCATCAGCCATGGCTCGGAGAATCGCGACGAGGCGAACGCGCTTTGCGCCTTGCTCGAAGATCGCGGAATCCGGGTCTGGATCGCGCCTCGCGACGTCCGGCCCGGAATGGATTATTCGGAACAGCTCCAGCTGGCGATCGAGCAATGCGCCGCGTTCGCCGTGCTGGTGACCGAGAAGGCGAACCGATCGCCCTACGTCCGCGCCGAAACGGAGATGGCGTTCAGCACGCACAAGCCGATCTTCCCGGTCCGGAGCAGCGATATCGCGCCCGGTGCGGGTCTGGCCCTGTTCCTCAAGATCCGCCACTGGACCGACGCCTTCGGGCCGGAACGGGAAGCCAATCTCGAACGGCTGGTCCGCGAACTGCAGACGCTTGCGGGCGACGGTGTAAAAGCGGGCGATCGGCAAAGCGAGCCGATCCCCACGCCGCCCTCGCCCCCCGATCTGCCGCCACCATTGCAATCGCCACCGTCGCCGGCGCCGCCGACGGCTGAGCCGATAGACGAAGAGAGGCTTCGGGCGGCCGTCGGACCTAACGCCGAATATTATCTGCCGCGCTGGCAGCAAATGCGCGCCAATGGTGGTCGCTTCAGCTGGAACTGGGCGGCCTGCCTAGCCAACATCTACTGGTTCGCCTGGCGACGGATGTGGCTCCCCTTCGGCGTGCTGGTCGGCATTTTCCTCGTGATCAGTCTGATCGGCGAGGCCGTTCCCTCGCTGGCGCAGGCCACCTTCCTGGCCAGCATCGGCGTCACCTTCCTCACCGGAGCCTTCGGCAATCATCTCTACCGGCGCCATTGCGAACGACTCGTCGCGTCGACGGCCGGGATGGATCGGGAAAATGCACTGGAAAGCCTTCGCCGAGACGGCGGCACGTCTAAGGTCGCGCTCTACGTCACGATCGGAACGACCCTCCTTCTGTTCGCGCTCGCCGTCGCCGGCGAGATGGCCCAGCTCCAGCGCGACGAGGCCGATCGCGCGGCGCGGGAGCGGGTCGACGCCTTGTTCAACGAAGCCAACGGCGATTCCGGAGAAGTGCCGCTGGAGGAACCTGCGGTCGATCCCGGCGACAAGCCGCCGGCTGACGATTATTATTATCCCGAAGGCGAGTGAGCAGCGCTTGAACTCGTCCGAGCCCCTCCGTATAGACCCGCGACTGCCTGTCCCGGTGCCGCTTCGCGCGTCCGGGCCCGCTTCGGTCGGGGAGTAGCTCAGCCTGGTAGAGCACTGTCTTCGGGAGGCAGGGGCCGGAGGTTCGAATCCTCTCTCCCCGACCAATGCTTCGTCAGCAATGCGCGCGACGCGTCGCTGATGAAGTGATCCCGCGGGGCGTGCCCTCAAATTTCAGAGCGAGCCGATTGAAAGCTACACGCTTTCTTAAAGCCGTCGCGGCTAAGGCCTTGAACTGAGCCAACAGTCGGGGTCGAAATGCTGAAGAAACGTTTGTGGGGTTCCACTGGCGCGTCGCCCGAATCGAGGGCGTCGTCCGGTACCACTGACGATGGTTCGGCCGAAGCCTTCAGCCTCCTGAAAGTCTTCGAAGAAAGCCAGCTTGGCTGGTTCTGGTCGACCGATGAGTCCGGACGACTGACTTATCTGTCGTCCGGGATTGCCAGGCTTCTCGACAAGCCGGTCGAGGCGCTGATCGGCTCCCGGTTTGCCGACATATTCGGCCGCGCCGAAGACGATAACACCGGGCGCCGAAGCCTCCCTTTCGTGCTGGCCAGGAACAATGCGTTCGAAAAACTCATCGTGCGCCAACCGGGCTTGTCGCCTTATCTTTACTGGTCGGTTTCCGGGAGCCCGCAATTCGATCGCGCCGGCCGCTTCACCGGTTTTCGCGGAAGCGCCATCGACGTCACCGAGCTTCGCCAATCGTCCGAGCAGGCAAGCAGGCTCGCCAAATACGATCTGCTGACGGGGCTCCCGAACCGACACAGAATGACGAACATGCTCGACGCCTGGTTCGCCGGCGCCGATTCGCGCGACGCGTCCTGCGCGGTCATGATCATCAACCTCGACCGCTTCAGGCACGTCAACGACACTTTGGGCCACCCTGCCGGCGACCAGCTTCTCAAGCAGGTAGCCGATCGGCTCGTTGTGGCCGTCGGCGACCGCGAGCGCATCTTCCGGATCAGCGGTGACGAGTTCAAGGTCGTCCTCCAGAACATTAGCGATCGCGGGATCATCGGCGGCGTCGCCAAGGAGATCATCTCCAGCCTGTCGCGGCCTTATTCGCTGGCCGGAAGCCGTTGCACGATCGGGGCCGCGATCGGGATCGCCATCGCGCCCGCCGACGGCGTCAGCAGCGACGAATTGACCCGAAGCGCCGATCTCGCGCTCGACGCGGCGAAGACCAACGGCGGCGGACGGTTCCGTTTCTTCTCGGGTGAGTTGCTTCAACTCGCCGAGGACAAGAGAAGTCTCGAGGAGGACCTTCGCAACGCCTTGTTCAAAGGTGAACTGAGCGTCGTGTATCAACCGGTCGTTTGCGCGAAGACCAATGTCATGACCGGCGCCGAGGCTCTGGTCAGATGGAATCATCCCGAGCGTGGAGCGATCTGCCCGACGCTGTTCATCCCGATCGCCGAGGAATCGGGGTTGATCGGCAAGATCGGCGACTGGCTACTACGCGAGGCCTGCCGGGAGGCAGCGACATGGCCCGGAAAAATCCGGGTCGCGGTCAATGTCTCGCCGATCCAGTTCGTCGATGAGGGCTTTCCCGATACGGTCAGAGGAGCCCTCGCGGAGTCCGGTCTACCGCCCGGGCAACTCGAGCTGGAGATTACCGAGGGCGTCTTTCTGGGCGAAGCCTCCGAAACCGACACGACCTTCACGACGCTCAAGACGATCGGCGTGCGCCTCGCGCTCGACGATTTCGGAACCGGTTATTCCTCGCTCGGCTATCTGCGCACGGCGCCGTTCGACAAGATCAAGATCGATCAGAGTTTCGTCCAGGGGGCGACTTTGCCGGGTTCGCGGGACAGCGCGATCATCGCCGCCATCGTCGCGCTTGCCGAGGCGCTCGACATGGAAACGACGGCGGAAGGGGTGGAATATACCGATCAGCTCCAGCTGATCCGCGATCTCAGGGTCAGCCACGTCCAGGGCTGGATCTACAGCAAGGCCATACCGGGCGCCGAACTGCTGGAAAAAGTAACCGGTGGCGACTGGGTCATCGAACCCATTGGACCCGCGAGGCAACGCAGCGCCCGCCGAACCATCTACCGGAACATCGGGCTGGTTCACGGCACACGTTACGAGCGCGCGATCATCCGCAACCTGTCGAGTTCCGGGGCCTTGATCGACGGCGTTGCGGGACTGGATTCGGGCACCCTCGTCGTGGCCGATTTCGGCGACGGCCAGCTCACCTTTGCCCGGGTCACCCGCTCGCTCGGGCGCCAGATCGGAATCGCGTTCGAAGAGCCGCTGGTGGACGACGGCAATGGCGGGCTGTGCACGAGCCACCGTGTCTCTCCCTATCTCCTGCAGACCGTCGGCTTGCCTTCGCCGGACGAGCTGGACGATTCTGCCGAGTCAGGCACTCCGGCCGGCAACATCATCGCCATCGACGAACTCGCCGAGCGGCTTGGACTCCCGCTCCCGGTGCAGCGGGCGGCCGAGGGCAAGAATGCGACATCCGGAAAGGCCGAAGTCCTCGAGGACGAGTCGAAGATACCCACCGTGAAAACGCTCGGAGGTCGTTATCTCGACTCCGTCGTTGACGACGAGGATGAGCGCGAAGGCGTTTCGAGGGACCTCCAGTACCACGTCTTGCCGCGCTTCGGTCACTTGCGCATCAACCAGGTTTCGGGAGCGGATATCTCTTCCTGGCTCGCGGCGAAGATGGAAGTCGAACGGCAGCCGCGCGGGACCGACGAGCGACTACACAGCCTGCTGACCCAGATGTGGACTCTGGCGGCCCAGCTGAAGCTGCCCGGGGCCGAACCGCATCCGCTCCAGGGCAAGAGCTGGGTCGCGAGGCGCGCCGACGCCGATGCCGGTCTCACCGTGCCCGAGGTCCAGAAACTTCTGGAGGCGGCCAAGGCCAGCCACAACCGCCAGTTGCGGTTCATTCTCCCGCTATTGATGCTGACGGGAGCGCGGGCGGGCGAGTTGCTGAAGGCGAAATGGGCCCAGTTCGATCTCGAAGGCGGGCTGTGGACGCTGCCTACGCATGATGCCGGGCCAGCACGCGCGCTGCGCCTGACCAAAACCACGGTCGCACTGATTGATGGACTGCCGCGCTGGCAGGACTGTCCTTATTTGCTGCCGAACCCGACCACGCGAAAGCCCTATCGCTCTATCCACAGGAGCTGGGATGTCGCCAGGGCCAATTCCGGCCTGCCGCATATTGAGCTTCACGATCTGCGCTTTTGCGACATCGGGACGGCTATTCCAGAGGACGAGATCCTCGCTTTGGTCCGCCAGGACGTGGTTGGGGGCGACGATGATAATAGCCGGCCGCTAGCCGCCTGACCTCTCGCTGAGAAACTTACATTTGCGGCACGACTCCATGTATGCTATTGAGAGTCATTAGCAGAAAGGATGAGGTCGATGATCTGCCCTCAATGCGGAGAACTGGCGCCGCCAGGTCGTTTCGACGGATCGGATGAGGCTCCCCAATTGCCGATGCCAAAGAGATTGCTCGACCTCGTTCGCAACCTCCTGCCGTTTTAGGTGCATGATCGGAGCAGTCGCTCGTGGAATATGGAGACGCCATAAATTCCTGGACTCTCGAGCGTGCGGTAACCCTTGCCCGCGAGCATCTGGCGAAGGACCCGTCGTCGCCGACGTCGGCCGCAGCCGAAGCTGTGGCCCTTTCCCACTGCGTCTGCGTCACGACGGGCGAGGATGCCGCGGAGCGCAGATTATCGGATTTGCACCGAAAATTGATTGAAATCGTCGCGGATCGGCTCGAGGCGAAAGCGTCCCTTCGGGCCGAAACAGGAGTCTCATGATGGCACTGGCGCATGTCGAACCCAAAGAGGTGGTGCATCTGCAACCCGCGGACCCCGCATGGGCGAATTCGCGAACCTCGGCGCTCATGAAGTCCGACCGTTTCGAGACGGTCCATCTGGTGGTTGCTGCCGGCTCAACTATTCCGGAGCACAAGGTCGCGGGTTTCATCACGCTCTTTTGCCTGGAAGGTCATGTCGTGCTCGGCGTCGACAGGGAGATAGAGCTGCGTCGCGGCGACTGGATCTATCTCGAACGTGGCACGTCACATTGGGTCCGGGGAGTCGAAGATTCCGCGCTTCTTCTGACGATATTGTTCGATTGACCGCCTGTCGCGGTCGTTCAACTCAGCAGATGTTTCTGGATCTTGCCCGCTGAGGTGCGCGGGAAGTCGTCCACGAAATCGAACCGACGCGGCACCTTGTATGGGGCGAGCCGCTGCCGGCAGAACGCGGTCAGGTCGGCCGCGTCGGGGCGGACGCCATTCGTAAGCTGAACGAAAGCCCGGCCCACCTCTCCCCATTTCGGATCGGGTTCGCTCAGGACCGCAACGTCCTGAACCGCGGGATGATCGCACAAGACGTTCTCGACCTCTGCCGGATAGACGTTCTCTCCACCCGAGATGAACATCTCCTTCCGGCGTCCGGCAATGTAATAGAAGCCGTCCGGGTCCCGTTTCGCCAAGTCGCCCGACCGAAGCCAGCGGCCATCGACGAAGGCCGCCCGGGTCGCCTCTTCGTTGCGCCAGTAACCGGGGGTGATTCCCGGCCCCGCAAAGAGGAGGTCGCCGACCTCGCCGTCAGGGACTTCGGTGCCTGCTGCGTCGACGATCCGGGCACTGCACAACAATTGCGGCTTGCCCACCGATCCGATCTTCTCCCAGGCGTCTGCCGGATCGACCAGGAAGGCGGTAGGGCCGGTCTCGGTCATTCCCATGCCGTTGCAGACGCGGACGCCGAGTTCGCGATAACATTCGACCAATCGATCGGGGAGCGGCGCACCGCCGCAGCCCCAGTGACGGACCGAGCCCAAAGGCGCTCCCGCAAAAGAAGGATGATCGAGCAGTTCCTGGTAGACCGTCGGTACGCCGAAGAACGTGTCGACGCGCTCCCGCTCCAGAAGCCCCACCAGCGCATCGGCGTCGAACGCTTCGAGAATGGTCACCTGGCCGCCGGCGAACAAAGTCGGCAAGGCATGAAGGTTGATGCCGGCGGTGTGGAAGTTGGGCAGGAACGCGATCGTTCGGTCGGCGTGACTGAGTTCGATCGCGGAGCCGATGCTGACATAGTTCGCCAGCGCCATCCGGTAGGCATAGATCACCCCCTTCGGCCGGCCCGTGGTCCCTGAGGTGTAGATCAGATACCAGCTCGACTCAGCCGGCCAGGCGCGCCGCCACGTCCCGGTCTCCGTCGCCGTCACCGCATTTTCATATTCGTCGTCGAGACACATTGTCGGCGGCGCCGCGGTCAGAGCGGCGGCCGTTGCCGCCCCGCCACCGTCACAGAGCAACAAGGCCGGCTCGCAATCCGCGATGAGCCCATCCAGCTCGGCCGCCGGCATTCGCCAATTGAGCGGAACCATGATCGCGCCGAGCTTCGCGCAGCCGAACAATATCTCGAAGAAGGCAATTCGATTGCGACACAGGATCGCGACCCGATCGCCGGGCTTCACCCCCTGCTTCGCCATCAGCGAGGCCGCGCCAGCGGCGCGCGCGTTCAGCTCATGATAGGTCAAGGTCCGGCCGGTCGCGTGCTCCTCCAGGGCGATCCTCGCCGGAGAGAGTTCCGCGCGCTTGGCGAGGAGATCGGGCAGATCGCTGTGAGCTTCAGGACGAGTCACGCTCCGCGCTTCCCCAGCCCCTCCGAGACGAAATCGATCGCGAGGTCGGCGACCTGCTCGGCCGGCATGTCGTCGCGCCAGATGCCGTAGCGCATACCAAGGAAGACGCTCATTCCGATCAGCGCCCACGCCCTTAGCTCGTCGGGGCCTTCCTTGATCTCGCCCCGGGCGCGAGCCGCGGCGAGGTTGCGCCGATAGCCTTCGGCGAAGGTGAGGTAATGTTCCCGATAGACGTCCTCGGCAACGAACTGGGCCTCCTCGATGATCCGGTAAAGCTCGGGATGACGCCGGGTGAAAGCGATGAAAGCGGCAAGGCCCGTTCTCTCGGCAGCCAGGCGATCGGGCGCGCCTTTCACCGCTTCAGCGACGTGCGCCCGCGTCGCTCGGCTCATGTCCCGAACCAGAGCGCGGAACAGCTCCTCCTTGCTTTCGAAATAGGTGTAGAAGGTCCCCAAGGCGACACCGGCCCGGGCGGTTATTCCGGTGATCGCGGCCTCGTGATAACCACGTTCGCCGAACTCCTGCGCCGCGGCCTCCAGCAGCTTGCGGACGGTGCGGCGCCCTCGCTCGGTCCTTGGCGCCTTGTCCGCCGATACGGCCGCCTGGCCAAGTTCGTTCATTCCCAGCCCTCCCGAGGCCCGATCAAACCTGAACCGACTTTCAAATAAGTGCAAGCTCAGCAACTTGAATGTTGACTCAGGTTTCATTTTCCGGCATGGATGCTGTGCCGATAGATCCACCAATGGACGAGGGCGGGGAGGAATCATCTGAACTATTTCACCGCCTCGGACGGAGCGCGGATCAGCTACCGCGACGAAGGGAATGGCCAGCCGCTGGTGCTTCTGCACGGGCTGATGGCCCATGGCGGCTTCTTTCGCGAGCAAGCCCCGCTGGCCGCGCGATTCCGACTCATCAACGTCGACCTTCGCGGCCATGGCGGCTCTGCGCAGGAAGGCGATCGGCCGACGGTCGAGCGGATCGCCCAGGACATCACGGAACTCTGCGAAGCACTCGACCTCGAGAACGCAATCGCGGTCGGCTGGTCGCTCGGCGCGACCGTGCTCTGGCACCTGCTTGCCGGGCCCGCTGCAGGCCGATTCTGCGGCGCCGTCATCATCGACATGACGGCCCGGGTCATGAACGGCACCGAGTGGACCCTGGGATTGTCGCCGGAAGCCTGTGAGGCGCGAAGCCTTGCCATCCAGGAGGATTTCGAAACCTTCGCGACGGCCGCCGGGCAGGCCATCTTCGCCCAGCCGGTCATCGAAGAGTTGCGCCCGGTCGCCGACTGGGCCAGCATCGAGTTCGCCCGCAACGACCCGCAGGCGATCGCCTCGGTATGGGCCTCATTGGTCGACCAGGACGCGCGATCCCTGCTTCGGCGGATCAAGCATCCAACGCTCATCATCCATGGCGCGCAGAGCAGCCTCTACGGCGACGACACGGCCGACCATCTCGTCGCCGCGCTCCCCGACGCCCGCGCCATCCGGTTCGAGAAATCCGGCCATGCGCCGCACCTGGAGCAGCCCGAATTGTTCAACCGCACCCTGAAGGATTTTGCGGACCGCCTGTCCTGCGGCCGCCTTTCCCAAGTCAGTGAATCACCAGGAGAAATATCATGAAACTCGAACTCTCGACGATGTTGAAGCTCGGCGCCGCCAGCGTCGCCTTGTCCGTTTCCGCGCCTGCTTTCGCTCAAACCGGAAGCGAGGAGGAGCAGGCTGCGGCTGCCAATGCCGCCGGTGTCGAGGATACCGCCGGTGACGAAGACGAAGCCATTTTGATCACCGCCCGCCGTCGCGCGGAAGAAGCGCAGGACGTGCCGATCGCGGTCACCGCCCTCGACGGCGAAACGCTCGAGGATCAGGGTGCGGTCGACATTACCGCGGTGATGCAGCGGACGCCAAACACGACGCTGCAGATCGCGCGCGGCTCCAACTCCACCCTGATCGGCTTCATTCGCGGTATCGGTCAGCAGGATCCGCTCTGGGGCTTCGAGCCTGGCGTCGGCCTCTATATCGACGACGTCTACATCGCGCGCCCCCAGGCGGCGGTCCTGGATATTTTCGACGTCGAGCGGATCGAAGTGCTCCGCGGGCCGCAGGGCACGCTTTATGGCCGCAACACCATCGGCGGCGCCGTCAAATATGTCACCCGTCGGCTCGGCAACGAATTTGGCGGCCGTGTTCGTGCGTCCTATGGCAGCTATGACCAGATGGACCTTGTCGGGTCGATCAACGCGCCTTTGGGCAACGGCTTCGCCGTCGGCGGCGCCGTCGCCTGGCTTCAGCGTGATGGTTTCGGCGAGAATCTGAACACCGGCAACGAGCATTACAACAAGGACGTTCTCGCCGCCCGGGTCTCGGCCGAATTCGAGGCGACCCCTGATCTTTTCTTCCGTGTCGCGGGCGACTGGATCCGCGATACGTCCAACGCCCGGCATGGTTATCGTGAATTGGGCAATGCGGGGGTTCCCGCGTTCGAACCCCTCCCCGACGTTTACGACACCCGCGCTGGCGCCGGTGACGAGAACGAGGTCGAGACCCGCGGCATCTCGCTGACCGGTGAGTGGCGCCTCACCGACCAGTTCACGTTGAAATCGATCACCGCCTATCGCGACGGCGAGACCAACGGCAATATCGACTTCGACAACACGCCCGGGCCCGTCCTCGACATTCCTGCCTTCTACGAAGACCACCAGCTCACCCAGGAGCTGCAGGTCATCTACGAAGGCGAAAGGCTCCAGGGCGTCGCTGGTATCTATTATCTGGACGGCTTTGCGTCGGGCGCGTTCGATACGGTGCTCGGCCTGGCCAATCTCACCATCTTCACCACCGGCGAGGTCAACACGCGCAGCATCGCCGGCTATGCCGACTTCAGCTACAGCTTGAGCGATCAGTTCCGGGTTTCGCTCGGCGCCCGTTACACCAGCGATCGCCGCGAAGGGACCGTCTTCCGCCAGAACTTCACCGGCATCAGAAGCCCGTTCTTCGGCAATGCCGCGGCGGTGCCGGGTCTCGTTCGGACGGATTACACCAACGAACGCACCGACAACCAGTTCACGCCTCGGGTCAGCCTGTCCTACCTGCCGACCCCGGATCTGACGCTGTACGCGGCTTATTCGCGTGGATTCAAATCGGGCGGTTTCGACATGCGCGGCGACGCCTTCCTGACTCCGACCACGGTGAACGGCTACGATCCGGAAACGGTCGACGCCTACGAGGCGGGCCTGAAGGCTTATGCGCTTGACCGCACGCTCTATTTCGCGGCGGCGGCCTTCTACTCCGACTATCGCAACCAGCAGGTCACCATCCAGCAGGTCGCGCCTGGGCCGAGCGTCGCCAGCTTCGTCGACAATGCCGGCGATTCCCGGATCTGGGGCATCGAACTGGAAGCCCGGGCTACGCTCAGCCCGAATTTCTCGATCTCGGCAATGTACGGGTACATCAACGGCGAGTTCAAACGCTTCAGCACCTTCGATCTGGCGACCAACCAGTTCATCGACGTTGCGGATCAGCGCGTGTTCCAGAACACGCCGTCGAACACCTTCATGATCGCCCCGACCTTCCGACACGATCTTGGCGGCGGCACGCTTACCGTCGCGCCGACCTTGTCCTATCGTTCGGCTTATTCCCAGTTCGAGGTGCCGAACGCGTTGCTCGACGAAGATGGTTACACTCTGCTCGACGCAGCCATCGTCTGGACGACACGTGACGAACGCTTCCAGCTTTCGCTCACCGGTCGCAACCTGACGGATGCGCGCTATCGGATTGGCGGCTACAGCTTCCCCGGAGCCTTGTTCGGCAATTCGATCATCGGCTTCTACGGGCCGCCGCGCACCTTCACGCTCAGCGGCGAAGTGAGGTTCTGAGCATATGAATATGGCGGGGAGCAGGAGCGAAGCGACGCCCGGTGGACGGGTGCTGGCGATCCTGCTCCTCGCCTACATCTTCAACTTCATCGACCGCCAGATCATCGGCATCCTGGCGGTGCCTATCAAGGCGGAACTCCAGCTCAGCGATACGCAACTGAGCCTGATGGGCGGGATCGCCTTCGCCTTGTTCTACAGCGGCCTGGCCATCCCGATCGCATGGCTCGCCGACCGCAAGAGCCGGGTCAACATCATCGCCGTTTCGGTCGCTCTTTGGAGCGCCTTCACCGCGGCCTGCGGCCTGGCGCAGAACTTCTGGCACCTGTTCCTCGCCCGGATGGGCGTCGGCATCGGCGAAGCGGGCGGGGTCGCCCCTTCTTACGCTTTGGTTTCCGATTTCTACCCGAAGGAGAAGCGCGCCCGGGCTCTGGCCCTGTTCTCGCTCGGCATCCCGATCGGTTCCGCTTTGGGCGTCTTCTTCGGCGGCTGGATCGCCACTCATCTCGACTGGCGATCCGCCTTCATCATCGTCGGCCTCGCCGGGTTGCCGGCGGCGCTGCTGGTCAGGCTCGGCATCAAGGAACCGGTGCGTGGCGGCCATGACAATGTCGACGGAAGCGCCAGCGAGCCGGCACCCCCTTTCCTGCAGGTTGCGGCAAGGCTCGCGTCCACTCCCAGCTTCTGGCTGCTCTCGTTCGGCGCCGCCTCCGGATCGATCCTCGGCTACGGCCTGATCTTCTGGCTGCCGAGCTTCTTCACCCGGAGCTTCGATCTGGAGCTTGGGCAGGTCGGCTGGTTCTACGGCTCCATCGTCCTCGTCGGCGGCGTCGCGGGAACCTGGCTCGGCGGCTGGCTCGGCGACCGCACCGGTGCCGGCAATCCGGCTTATTATGCTCTCATCCCCGCATTCTGCTTCCTGGTGACGGCGCCGGTCTTCGCTTTCGGCCTGTTTGCGCCTTCACTGGTGGTCGGCTGGATCCTGTTCGCAATCGGCCAGATGCTGGCTTTGGCCTGGCTCGGCCCGGTCATCGCCGCCGTCCAGCATATCGTTCCGCCGAATATGCGCGCGACCGCCTCGGCCAGTTTCCTGTTCATCAACAACCTGATCGGGATCGGCTTCGGGATCTTTTTCCTGGGCTTCATGTCGGACACGATGAGCGCCGCTTACGGCGAGGAATCGCTGCGATATTCGATCCTCTACGGCCTGGGCTTCTATCTGCTCAGCGCGTTGCTCTACTTCGCTGCCGCGACGCGGCTGAAGCGCGACTGGTACGAGGCTCCGATCCCGGCTTAGGTCGCGAAGCCCGGATCGAGGCGCTGTGCCTTGCGCAGAAGAGCCGGCCACGCCAGCGCCCCGGCCGCCATCTTGAGCCCGATCTTGCCTTGCTGGGCGGTCACCTCGGGTGCGCCCTGCGGCGGGTTGTTGAGTTGCCCTTCACCGGCCGACAAAGCGAGGATCTGCGCCTGGCAGGCCCGTTCGAGGAAATAGAGCTTCACGAAGGCCTCGCCGACGGTCTCGCCGACCGTCAGTGTGCCATGGTTCCTGAGCAGCATCGCGCCCTTGTCGCCGAGATCGGCGACCAGCCGCTCGCGTTCGTCGAGATCGACGGCGACGCCCTCATAATCATGATAGGCGATTTCATCGCGGATCAGCATCGCCGTCTGGGTCAGCGGCAGAAGCCCCTCCGAATGGGCGGAGACGGCCTGGCCGTGCGGCGTGTGAAGATGCATCACCGCCTGCGCGTCGTCGCGCGCCATATGGATGGCGCTGTGAATGGTGAAACCGGCGGGGTTGGTGATGAACGGCGACGGCTCGACCGGGTGCCCGTCGAGGTCCACCTTGACCAAAGACGAAGCCGTCACTTCCTCGAACATGAGATTGTAGGGGTTGAGCAGGAAATGATGTTCCGGCCCCGGGATTCGGGCGGAAAGATGGGTGAAGATGAGATCGTCCCAGCCATAATGCGCCACGAGCCGGTAAGCGGCGGCAAGATCGACTCGGATCTTCCATTCCTCGGCACTGACCCGTCCCTGAAGCGACGGAATGTCCACCGATGCGAGCGGGCTCATCTGCTCCATGCCCTTGTTGATTGCGTCGACACGTCCCATGCGCCTGCTCCTGAATTCTCGCTTTCTTAGCCGTTCGCCGCTGGAGGCGCGACCCTGTCGGGATGAGCCGAAGCGAAGGCTTCCAGCCGGTTCGCCTCGGCGTCGGCGCGAACCAGGATAGGGAACTCGTCCAACGCAAGCTCGAACCGGCGGGCGTTGAACATCTGCGGCACCAGGCAGACGTCGGCGAGGCTCGGCGAGTCGCCGAAGAGGAATTTGCCGGCCGTGCGCGAGGCGAGGATTTCGAGCGCCGCAAAGCCTTCGCGAACCCAGTGGCGGTACCAGTCATCGCGTTTGTCCTGTGCGACGTCCATGGAGGAGAGCCGCTTCAGGACCCGAAGATTATTGAGAGGGTGGATGTCGCAGGCGACGATCAACGCCATCGCCCGGACTTGAGCGGCGTCGAGCGGATCGCCCGGCAGCAGGCGCGGCTCGGGGTAGGTCGCTTCCAGCCAGCCGATGATGGCGAGGCTCTGGGTCAGAATATGCCCATCGACCTCGAGCGTCGGGACCATCGCCTGGGGATTGAGGCTCCGGTACTCCGCAGCCTTCTGCTCGCCGTCGAGCAGGCTCACCGGCGCCGATTCATAGGTCACCTGCTTGAGGTTGAGAGCGATCCTGACTCGATAGGCGGCCGAAGACCGGAAATAATCGTGAAGGATGATCCTGCTCATCGCGACGAGCATAAGCCCTTCGCAGCTTCTCGGCTACGCGCCGTTGCTAATGGCGGGCGAACAGCTGGCGTCCACCGTCCCGAGCGAAGAGGATGGTCTCATAAGGCTGCCGGACGTTGTCCTGCTCCATTCCGGGTGATCCGATCGGCATCCCCGCGACGGCGATTCCCGCGGCGTCAGGCCGTTCTTCCAGGAGCTTTCTGATGTCGGCGGCGGGAACATGGCCTTCGACGGCATAACCGGCGACGGTTGCGGTGTGGCAGGAGCGAAGATCGTCGGGGACACCGGCCTGCCGAGCGGCCGGGGTGACGTCCTCGGTATCGACGACCCGAACGTCGAAACCTTCAGCGCGAAGATAATCGACCCAATGCGTGCAACAGCCGCAATAAGGCGATTTCACGACCTCGATCGTCTGAGCGGCGGCGAGGTCGGCGCAAGCGATGAGCATGAGGGGCGCGAAAAGCGAAAGCTTGCGTGACAACATTTTATTCTCCGATCTCGGCCGGCGCGCCGATAATGTCATTCCGCGGCCGCGGGAGCGGCCACGGAGGCCGTGCGCTTGCGGGCCAGCCGCCGCCGTC
>DAINCA010000015.1:0-19587 GCA_036732645.1 Allosphingosinicella sp. | reverse complement strand
GGACTCCAGCCAGTGGATGGATCAGGACCCGGCCGATGCCGAGCGCGTCGGCGACGAGGCAGGCATGCTGCCCGCCGGCGCCGCCGAAGCATATCAGGGTGTATCGGGTCACATCGTGTCCGCGTGCGATCGAGATCTGCTTGATCGCATTGGCCATGTTTTCGACGGCGATTCGAATGAACCCTTCGGCCACTCCGATCGGCGACTTCCCGGCTTGGTCGGCGATCTGCGCGCAACGCTCGAGAGCGGCTGCCGAGTCGATCGGCTGGTCGCCGCTAACGCCAAAGACATGAGGGAAATGTTCTGGGCGGATCTTGCCGAGGACTAGATTGCAGTCGGTGATCGTCAGCGGTCCGCCCCGCCGGTAGCAAGCCGGGCCGGGGACGGCGCCGGCGCTGTCCGGGCCGACGCGAAATCGGCTGCCGTCGAAATGACAGATAGACCCACCGCCGGCCGCGACAGTGTGTATTTCGAGCATGGGTGCGCGAACGCGAACGCCGGCGACGGCACGCTCGCTGGTCCGCTCATAGGCGCCGGCGAAGTGCGAAACATCAGTCGAGGTGCCGCCCATGTCGAAGCCGATGATCCGCTCATGGCCGGCTTGCGCGGCGGTCCTCACCATGCCCACGATTCCGCCCGCGGGGCCTGAGAGGATCGCGTCCTTGCCACGGAAGGCCGAAGCATCGGTCAGCCCCCCGTTCGACTGCATGAAGAACAAGCGGCCTTGCCGGTTAAGGCCGTCGACGACCCTGTCGACATAACGCCGAAGCACGGGCGACAGATAGGCGTCGACGACGGCCGTATCGCCCCGGCCCACCAGCTTGATGAGCGGCTCCACCTCATGGCTCGCCGATATTTGGGAAAATCCGATCTCGCGCGCCAGGCGGGCAAGAGCTGCCTCATGCGCTTTATATTGCCAGCCGTGCATAAGAACGATGGCGATAGCGCGAATGCCCTGCTCATGAGCCGTCAGGAAGGCGGCTCGAGCGGCCTCCAGATCGATTGGCGTCAGCACCTCCCCCGATGCCGTCACTCGCTCCTTGATCTCTACGACCTGGGAATAAAGCGGCTCGGGAAGGCGAATTCGGCGGGCGAAGATTTCAGGGCGGGCCTGGTAGCCGATCCTGAGGGCATCGCCGAAGCCGGCGGTGATGGCCAGGAGCACGCTTTCGCCCTTGCGCTCGAGCAGCGCATTGGTCGCCACCGTCGTCCCCATTTTCACGGTGCCGATCGCGCCTCCGCCTTCACCTTCAACGATCGACTGGATTCCGGCGACAGCGGCATCGTCGTAGAAACCGGGATTATCCGACAGCAGCTTGCGGACGACCAAGCGACCGTCCGGTGAACGAGCGACGATGTCGGTGAACGTGCCGCCGCGGTCGATCGAGAAGGTCCAGGCGCCACCGGTCATGCGGGCGACACGTAGCATCGCCGGTTTCGGCCGGAAAGCGGCCGTAGCCTGGAACCAGGCCGGGCAAACGGCTTTGGGCGCAGCATGGCTCTTTTTGCCCCTCAAAAGCCTGCGCAGGCAGCGGATGGCCCTCAGGATATCCCGCCGCGCGGCTGGAAACGGATCCTGAAGGCGACTTATAAGGATGCCGGAGAAGACAATCTCACCTTGGTCGCCGCGGGGGTCGCCTTCTACGCCTTCCTCGCTTTCGTTCCCCTTCTGACGGCCTTCGTGCTCAGTTACGGTCTCGTGGCCGAACCGGCGTCGGTGGTCTCTCACATGCAGACTCTGACGAGCATCATGCCTCGGGACACGGCAGGGATGATCGGCGATCAGCTACGAAGCATGACGGAGACAAAAGGCGCGAAGACCGGTTTCGCCTTGATCCTTGCCATGGGCATTGCCCTTTATGGCGCGAGCAAGGGCGCCGGATCGATCATGACGGCTCTCAATATCGTCTTCGAGGTCGAGGAGAACAGGAACTTCATCAAGCGCACCCTCATGGCACTGGCGATGACCGCCGGCGCGGTCTTGGTCTTGTTCCTGGCCATCCTCGCCGTGGCCGCGCTCAATTTCCTTGAAACCATCGCACCCGATTTCGGCGGCCTGCTCCAGTTCATGCTCAAGGCCGGCTTCTTTCTCGCGGCCGGAGCTGCCGTGGTGGTGCTGCTGGCGGTGATTTACCGTTACGGTCCGAACCGGCCCGAGGCGGAATGGAAGTGGATCACCCCCGGATCGGCCGCTGCCACGGTCGTCTGGCTCGCGGCCACGGCCGGATTCGGGTTCTATGTTTCGAATTTCGGCAACTACAACGCGACCTACGGTTCGCTCGGTGCCGTCATCGTCTTTCTAACTTGGCTTTATCTGACGTCTTATGTGGTGCTGCTCGGGGCCGAACTGAACGCGGTGCTCGAACAGGAAGTCGCCAGGTCCGGCCGCGACCCGAGCCCGGCCGAGCCGCCCGCCTCCGATCCAAAACCTTCCTCCACGCCATTGACGTCACCGGCCACAGTGGCGGCCAGGATCGGCTTTTTCGCGCTGCTGCTGAAGCTGCTCGGTAACGGCCGACGGCCTCGGTTGTCGCGATGATCGGTGCCTTATTGTTCGACGTCGACGGAACCCTGGTCGACAGCAACGATCTTCACGCCACGGCCTGGAGGGAGGCGTTCCTTCACTTTGGCGTCGAGCTGCCGTTTGAAACAATCAGGCGCCAGATCGGCAAGGGCGGCGACAATCTCATTCCGGCGTTGCTTCCGGCCGCGCTGGCACGGGAAAAAAGCGAGGCGATCGAGGACTTTCGCTCGGAAATGTTCAGGCGTGATTACCTGCCGCGCGTCGTAATGCTCCCGGGCGTGCGTGAATTGTTCGAAAGGCTGTACAGTGCCGACATCAAGATCGTCCTTGCCACCTCGGCGCACCAGGAAGAGCTTGGCTTCCATCGAAGCCTGTTGGGGTGCGAAGATCTCATCTTCGCGGCGACTTCACGCGACGACGTCGACCGGTCGAAACCCTGCCCCGATATTTTCGCCGCCGCGATGCGAAAGTTGGCGCCGCTGACCGTGCAGCAGGCGCTTGTCGTCGGCGACTCGCCGTGGGACGTTCAGGCGGCACGCTCTGCCGGGCTCGACTCGATCGCGGTCCGGTGCGGGGGATTTGCCGATGCCGAGCTTCAAGCGGCCGGCGCAGTCGCCATATTTGACGGACCAGACGCCCTCGCCAGGGACTATCCCCACTGGCTGCCCGCTTGACCGAAGGCCCGGCTTGAGACAGCCCGGACCCAGCGTCGCCGGAGCATGACATGACTGAAACCTTCACCTCTGCCGATTTTCACAACGTGGTCCAAAAGCAGCTTCTCGCCGTGGTCTTCGACACCCTGGCTCAATCGAAGCTGGACTGGGAGCAGGTAGTTCCCTTCCTCGAGGCGGCCCGGCAGATATGCCGAAGCGACGTCGAGGAAACGGGCCGGGCGCGAATCCACGCCGTCCGCGCGGAAGGCGACAATTGGGTCGAGGCCGAGGAGGCCTATGTCGAGTTTTCGGTTGCCGACCGCGACGAGGGCAAGGAATGGCTATCGGAAACCTGGTGGCTGTCCGACATCGTCACTGCCGGCAATGACCGGGAGCAGGTCGTCCAGATCATCGAGGCGCTGGAACGCAGTATCGGAAAACTCAGGCAGTGGCTGGAAAGCGGCGGAGGCCTCGCCGGTCCCCTCGCGGAACCGGGCGAAGCCTCCTGAACGGCCTATGCCGACCGGCAACCCGCTTTAGTTGCCAGCCCCGGTAACTCCCGGCTCGTACAGCTGGATGCAGCGGTCGTCGCCTGGCCCCGGCGAGCAGGCCGGGTAACCCGATTGGGCTTCGATCGGCCCGCCGACCCCGGCGAATTCGTGATGTGAAGCGACGTCGGTGTGCGTAGCGAATTCCGAAGGAATTTTGTCCGCGGTGCCATCACTCTTCAAGGCACCGTCCACCGGTTCATAGGGGCCACCCATCGCCGTCTTCATCGAGCCGTCGTCGAGGCCGCCCGTGGCGCGGTTCCAGCTGGCCAGCTGCGCCCTCACCCCGGGCTCGTAGAGCTGGATGCAACGGTCATCGCCCGGACCCGGGCTGCACGGCGGATAATTGTCGGCCGACGGGCGCGGCGCCAGATCGGCAGTCGCATCGGCTTCCTCGAACGGGCCGCCTGTTCCCGTCGATGACGGCGCCGATTTCAACGCCACAGCCTGCTCGTACTTCGCAAGCACGATAGGGTCGGTTTCGACGTATTTTTCGGCGAGAACCGGTTTGTCCGTGAAGGAAATCTCGTCCGAATCCTCGAGCGGACCGCCCATTCCGAGATGTTCCGAGCCATTCTTCATCGCCGCGGCTTCGGCGACCTTGGCCGCAACAATGTTGTCCGTGAGCTCGACTGCCGACGTCTTCTTGGAAGCGAAGGCGGCCTCCTTGTCATATTTGTCCTGAGCCGACGCGGCGGTGAGCGCCGACGTGCCCAGGAGCAGCGTGGCCGCTGCGATCAATGTCCGTTTCATCGATATCTCCGTGCCTTGACGGCGGCAGTCTTTCACTACCGGCCGAAAGCCCCATCGCTCGCACCGAATGGTGCATTGTGCGCAAGAAACGACCCGAAACGGCTTTTTCTCCCGCCAAACGGGAAACAGCTGGTCAGAAGGCGCCGTGAATCCGGATCGACAGAGCGTTCCCAAACGGCCGAAAACCGGCGGCAACGAGCTGCGTGCGCAGGGCTGGATCGCCTGCTCGCACAGAGAACTCCGCCTGGTATCGACCGTCCGCGCCGAGGATCAGGTCCAGACGCTCCGCTCCACTTTGACTGGTCAGCGGAAGGCGCAGCTTTCCACCCTGACAGCCTACTGTTCCGCTCAGCCCCGAACTGAAGGCGAATCCGCCGACGTCGCGCGCGATCAGGGCCCTCACTCTCCCTTCGGCGCTTTCGCAAACCCCGTTGGCAAAGTGGACGCTGACATCGTCGAGATCGACCGAGCCGACCGGCAGGGGCGCAAGCGGGGCGCCGAGGCGAAGCTGGCCGGTGAAATCGTCGAGACCGAAGCCGTCGCGCGACACGCTGGTCGCCCCGCTGAAAGGCGCGTCCAGCTCCTGTCGCGTCAGCGACAGCCGGGTCCTTCCGATGAGGAGCGGCAGCCGGTTCAGCCGGACTTCGACGTCGCCAAGTGGAGCTGGGCCGATCTGCGCCTCGTTCAAGGCGCCAAGCCAGACGCTCCCGTTTGCCTCTCGGGCGGCAAGTCCGAAGCGATCGAACCCCATATAGTCGATCGCCAGACGCAAGGGGAAAAGCGCCAGCAGCGCGAACAGGAAGATGAAGACGAACAGCAATAGTCGCCCAAGATTGGGTTTCAGTCTGATCATCGGCCCGTGACGGTGAAGACCGCCTCGGTCGACAGCGTCCGATCCGGGCTGGCGGTCGCGCGGAGACTTTCCACCACGACCCCCTGACGCTCGAGGCTTGCGATCCAGCCGAAATAAGCCGCCGGCCTGGCCGCATCGATCGCGACGTTCGCGCGAGTGGGGCCGCGGCCGACGATCCGCGCATTGGTGAACCCCGCTTCGGTGGCCGTCCGGCTGATGAGCCCGTCAATCGGAAGTGCGGCCGCCACCGCGGGAGCCCCGGACGAGCGCCGGGCCCGATCGGCCTCGGCCCGCGCTTCGGCGACGGCGATCACCTTTTCTCCGTGCCTGAGCTTCGCGTCCTCGAGCGCTCCGATCAACGGCCGGGCGACCAACAGCCAGCCCAGGACGAGGAGCAGCAAGCCGACCATGACCGCAAGCAGCCATTGCTCCCGCTGGGTCCGTTCCGCCCACCAGAGGGAGAGTCGGGCGACCATCAGCGCGGAACCGTCAGATCTGCGACCAGTCGGCCGCCGGCGTTACGAGGGACGCCAACGTCGGCGCCGAGGCCCGCGGCCTCGGCGCGCTGCTCAAGCGCCACCAGGCTGGCCGGCGAGTCGGCCTGAACTGTGGCACTGAGGCTGCCGTCGGCACGATATTCGAGGCGCGTGACCTCGACGTTGGGCGTTCCCCGGACGGCGCCGAACAGGGCCGCGGCCGACATGCTGAAATTGCCGCCTCGCGCGGAACCGCCGGGCGTGGCGAGCGCCCGGACCTCTGCTTCGAGCGCGTCGGCGGCAAAGGTGTAGCGAAGTATCATCGTGACCTGAATCGCGAGCGTCAGCAGAATGAAGGCGAGGCCAAAGCCCACGATCCGCCGCATCCGGCCACTTTCCACCCGCCAGTTGCGCCGGCGGGCAAATTGGCCTTGCCTGAGGTTGAGTGGCGGATCGGCGAGGACTCCCGGGAGGCCGGCTTCGAACCGCTCCGGTGTCAGAGTGGCCGCCTCCGCACCCGCGATTACGTTGTCCGCAAGCTCGGGTTCGATACTGAAAGCCGAGGCTTCCCCCCTGTAATCGGCGATGGCGCCCCGGTCATGGCGGACGAAGCCCTGGAGCGGCGGCGCCAAGAGCATCGGTGTCGGCACGACGACCGCCGGGTCAATCCCCGCCGACGCCGCCGTTGCCAGCCAGTCCGCCATCTGTTGCAACGGCAACAAGGCGACGGGCGTTCGCCCCTGCTCGGATCGCCCGACGGCAACATGTAGTTGGGAAGCAGGCTCGATGCTGGCATCGGCAAGCAGAAGCCGGGCCGCGGCGGCAGCCTGCGCGGGCGCCAGACCGTCGGCGAGTTCCAGCCAATGAATGGTGACCATTTCCCCGGGAACGGCAAGTATGGACGCCGCCGGGGTCGGAAAGGGTTCGCCGGAGTCCCCGCGAAGGATCACCTCGCCGGAATCGAACAATAGCCACTGGGTGGGAACGCCTTCCTCGTCGAGGAAGAGCAAGGCCGTCTCCGCGGGGGCCACCTCAGTTGCTGATATCTTCATCTTCCCCCGAGCCGCCTTCGCGACCGTCTGCCCCGAGCGAAGCGATTTGGAAATCGCGTCCGTCGGGTGCTGGCGCTCTATAGCTGTAGGGATTTCGCCAGGGATCGTTGGGAAGACGTCTGATGTAGTTGCCCGCGACCAGGGCCTGCAGCCCTTCTTCCTCGGTCGGGTAGCGGAGATGGTCGAGACGATACATGTCGATCGCCTGCTCCAGCGTGGCGATGTCGGCGCGTGCTTTGGTCGTCGCGGCGCGGCTGGTGGCCGGCATCACGTTGATGATGACGACCGTTGCAAGCAGTCCGATGATGACGATCACGACCATCAGCTCGACCAGGGTGAAGCCCTGCTCGTCGGGCTTGCGGCGGCGGCGAAGCAGGCGGCGAGAGATCTTGGGCATCACATTCCCCCGGCGAGGGTGTCGAGTTGAAGGATCGGCAGCAGGATCGACAAGACGATCAGGGCGACGACGGCGCCCATGACGATGATGATCGCCGGCTCGAGCAGCGACAATGCCGTCGAAGTGAAGGCATCGAACTCACGGTCGAGATAATCCGCGGCGCGCTCGAGCATGAGATCGAGACGTCCGGACGCTTCGCCCGAAGCGACGAGATAGACGAGCAACGGTGGAAAGACATTGGCTTTTTTCAACGCGCCGGCGAGGCTCCCGCCGGTCCGGATCGTCTCCGCAATCTCCGCGGACGCCGCGCGAAGGACGCGGTTGTGGACGGTGCCGGTGGTGAGTCGAAGCCCCTCGAGCAAAGGCAGACGGCTGGCTACCATCGTTGAAAGCGTCCGCGCCATTCGGGCGGCGTGAAGATCGCGGATCAGCCGACCGATCAGTGGCAGCCTCAGCATCAGGCCGTCGAACTTCATTCGAAGCCCCTCTTCCTTAAGCGCCCGGCTGCCGAGGAAGGCCGCTGCCACGGCAAAGATGAGCAAAGCCCAGTAATATTGGCTGAGAAAGGCCGAGAGGCCGATCACAAGCCGGGTCAGCAACGGCAGTTGCTGCCCGACATCCTGGAATTGCTCGACGACCTTCGGAACGACGAAGATCATCAAGGCAAAAATGACGAACATCGCCACCAGAGCGAGGACGATCGGATAAGCCAGTGTCGAGAGCACCTTGCCTCTGACCTGGGCCTGGCGCTCGAGCAGGTTCGCAAGCCGTTCCAGGATGAGCGGCAAAGTGCCCGAGCTTTCGCCGGCGGAGACCATCGCCCGATACAAAGCGGGAAAGCTGCGGGGTTCGCGGCCGAGGGAATCGGCCAGGCGCCGGCCCTCGACGACGCCGGCGTGAACATTGCCGATGATCCGCCTGACTTCTTCGCGCTCGGACTGGCGAGACAAGGTGCGAAGCGCTTCCTCGAGGGGCGAGACCTGGACGAGGGTAGCGAGCTGCCGAGTGAACAAGGTCAGATGTTTGCCGCTCAGCTTCTTGCGGGTCAGAAGACCGCTCGAAAGCAACGGGGGCGCCGCCGATCCGGTCGCAGGCTCGATCCGAACGACGTAGAGCTTGCGGGAGATCAGCTGGGCGCGCGCCGCGTCGGTCGAGTCCGCGCGGACCGATCCGCGCCGTTCGCGGCCCGCCGTATCAAGGCCGAGATAGGCGTAATCAGGCATCGTTCTTTTCCAGGCGCGAGACCCGGACGGCTTCTTCGGGACTCGTCACGCCTTCCAGCACCAGCGCCCGGGCAGCATCGGCGAGCCTCCCGGTACTGCGGAAGGCGTGTTCGGCAATCGCCGTCTCATCGCCGCCGCTGTTGATCAGACGCCGCACCGTCTCGTCCACCTTCACCGCCTCGAACAGGCCGACGCGGCCCTTATAGCCGCTATTGCCGCAGCTCGGGCAGCCTTTGGGTTCGAACACGATGGCATCGTCCTTGAGGCCGAGGGCGGCGCCGCGCGAGCCGTCCGCCTGAACCGGCTGCCGGCACTCGGGACAGAGGCGCCGGACCAGGCGCTGCGCAAGCACGGCTCGGACAGTCGAGGCGATCAGGAACGGCTCGATCTTCATGTCCCGGAGGCGGGTGATCGCGCCCACCGCGTCGTTGGTGTGGACCGTCGACAAAACGAGGTGTCCGGTGAGCGCCGCCTGCACGGCAATATCGGCCGTCTCGCGGTCGCGGATCTCGCCTACCATGACGACGTCGGGATCCTGGCGAAGTATGGCTCGAAGGCCGGTGGCGAAACTGAGCCCGACCTGCGGGTTGATCTGGGTCTGGCCGACGCCGTCGACCGCATATTCCACCGGATCTTCGACGGTGAGGATGTTGCGGCTACCATCGTTGAGTTTCTTGAGCCCCGCGTAGAGACTCGTCGTCTTGCCGGAGCCGGTCGGCCCAGTGACGAGGACTATACCGTTGGGCTCGGCAAGTGCCTCGAGAAACAGCCGTTTCACCTGTTCGCTCATGCCGAGACCATCGAGGTCTATGCCGGCATTTTCCTTGTCGAGAATTCGGAGCACCACGCGCTCGCCGGCCCGGCTCGGGAGGGTCGACACTCGAACGTCGATCAGCTTGCCGCCCAGAGTTAGGCCGATCCGGCCGTCCTGCGGAAGCCGCCGCTCGGCAATATCCAGGCGGGCCATCACCTTGATCCGGCTGACGACGACGGGAGCGACGTGCGGCGGCATTCTGAGCGTTTCGCGCAGGACCCCATCCATCCGCATCCGAACGACCAGGCCGCTTTCATAGGGCTCGATATGGATGTCGCTGACGCCCTGCCGGGCGGCATCGGAAATGATCCCGTTGATCAGCCGGATCGCCGGCGCGTCGTCCGACGTATCGAGCAGATCATCGGCACTGGGCAAGGCGGCAGCAAGATGGCCGAGATCCTCACCGAAGCCGAGCGAATCGGCGGCGCTGGCCGTCGCCTCCGCATCGGAACCGTAAAAATCCGACAGCAGCCGATCGAATCCCCCGGCATCGACCCGTTGCAGCGCAAAGCGCCGGCCAAGGAAGCGGCGAAGCTCGATCAGCGACTGGGGATCGGCGCCTTCGCGCATCGTGACCGACAAGGTCCCGTCAGCGCCGGATGTCGCCACGAGGCCGTGGCGGCGGGCAAAGCTGTAGGGAAGTCTCGCCTGATCCGTCATGGCTTCGCCCTCGCCGCGAGCGATCTTCATTGCGGCGGCGATTCGCTCGCCGGAAGCGGAACCGGGGTCACGACCTGATCCTGCGGCTGCAACGGCACGGGTGCGGTTGGGGGCACGGTACCCAGATAATCGCGCACGAGCTCGTCGATCGTCGGCTCGCGCCTCGGATTGGCCGACCTCTGATGCTCGCGGACGAAGTCGTAGCGCCGAGCGCTCATCTCCCGCGCATCGTTGGCAGACCTCAAAATCGTCGGCCGGATGAACACCATCAGGTTGGTCCGGCCACGCGCACGTCCGCGCGATCGGAACAGATTGCCGATGATCGGAATATCGCCGAGCACCGGCACCCGCTCGAGCGTTCGCCGCTCATTGTCGTCGAGCAGGCCGCCAATGCCGACAATCTCACCGTCGTCGACGGTGATCGTCGTCTCAAGCTCGCGCTTGTTGAGAATGAGATCCTGAAAATCGTTCGATACCGGGCCGGCAATCGAGCTCACTTCCTGGCGAAGGTCGAGCTTGATCGTGCCGCCGGCGTTGATCTGGGGCCGGACTTCCAGTGTGATTCCGACATTCTGGCGCTGCACGGTTCGGAACGCGTTGTCGAAATTGTCGGACAAGGCTTCGCCGGTCGTGATCGGAATCTCCTGACCGACGAGGATCCGCGCTTCCTGATTGTCGAGCGTCATGATCGACGGGGTCGACAGGATGTTGGACTGATTGTCGGACCGGACCGCGTTGACGATCGCTCCGAAGATGGCGTTTCCGGTCCGGATCGCCGCGCCGGCAACTCCGCCGTTGATCCCGGCCAGCTCACGTGCCGCTGCCTCGATCAGGTCCGTTCCGCCGTTGCTGGTGGTTGTGGTCGTCGAGCCAGTCCCGGTCGTGACGGTCGTCGTCGTTCCCCCAAGCTCGCGCGCAGCGACCGCGCCCGCGATCGTTCCAAGATTGGGGGTGATGTTGGAATAATTGGTGACGGCGAACGGGATGTTCGATCCACGAAGGCCGGCGAGGAACAGTTGAACGCCAAGCTGCTGAGCCGCGGTATCGGAAATCTCGACGATGATGGCTTCGACCAGCACCTGCTGGCGCCGAATATCGAGTTGCCTGACGACTTCGCCTAGCATCCGCTGAACGTCGGGCGTCGCCGATATGACGATGGCGTTGGCGCCTTCGAAGCGGGTGACGACGGCATTCCGTGCGGCCAGCGGCGGCGAACCGGACGGCGCCGCGGCCACCATCGGCGTCGGGGCCGCCGTTTCCTCGATCGTTCCGTTGCGGCTCGTGCTGCTTCTGCGGGTTCGGATCGCGGTCGTCGGCTGGGTCGGCGTCTGGCCGAGCAGCTGCTGGAGAACCGGGAGCAGTTGCTCGGCATCGGCGTGTTCGAGGAAAACAACCCGAATCTCGCTGCCGCTTGCAGCACGCCGGTCGAGTTCCTCGGCGATCGCCATCAACTGGGAAACGCTGGCGTCGTCCCCGCGCAGGGCAATGGCGTTGGAGCTGTCCACCGCGACGACCGACACACCCTCGGGTGCGAGTTCGTCCAGAGCGGCCGCGATTTCGCGGGCGCCGGCATTATCCAGGCCGACGATCCGGGTGACCCCGGTGTCGACGTCGATCCGCGCGAGCACCTGCCGGACCCTGGCGACATTGTCGGCGAAGTCGGAAATGACGATCGAGCTGCGGCTTGCCGTGATCGATCCGCTGGCGCTAACCAGGGGTCGAAGTGTCTCGACGGCCGAGGCGGCCTCGATATTGCGCACCCGAAGGATCTCGGTGACGAAACCGCTCGGGCTCGAACGGCCGCCGATCGGCGCTGAGGCGGCGGCGCCGGCGACCGGCTGGACTCGAAGCGCCCCGCCGGAAGCGGGGACGGCGACAACGCCGTTCGCTCTAAGCGTCGACAGGAACAGTTCGAAATATTCTGACCGGGACAAGGGTCGTTCCGTGACGACCGAGACCCGGCCCTGAACCCCTGGATCGATGATGAAGGTTCGCCCCGTAACGCGCGCCGCATCCTGGATGAAAGCGCGGATATCCGCGTCTCGAAGGTTGAGCACGTGCTGCGACCAGACCGGCGATAGCGGCGTGCAGACGATGGCAAGGGCAATCAGGATACGCTTCACTGGCTCAACCTCACACGCATGGGGACGGCGCGACCGCCCCGATCGACCATCACCGTCACTTCACCGCGGGCGCGCGTGACTTGCGCACGCACCTGCTCCACAGAGCGCACAGGCTGACCGTCGATGGCGACGATCACGTCGCCCGGAGCGAAACCGGCGGCGCGGAATATCTGGCTGTCGGCCCCCGGGCTGACGATTACTCCATTGATCCGTCCATTGACGCTGCGCGGCTGGAACTGAATCGGCTGGCCCGGCAACGGCGGCGAAGCCGCCCTGGGGGCCGCGGGAGAGACGGGCGGCTGGACTTGCGTCGGCGGCGGCAACTCGCCCGAGGCGACTGGCGGGGCCTGCCCACCGACCGTTTCCGCTGCGGTCGACTGATCGAGGAAGATCTGCTCCCGGCTCCCCTGATGATTGATCGTGACGCTGTCGAAGCCGACTTCGGCCAGAGTCACGCCCGGCATGATCTCCTCGCCGACGGCAAAGCTCGATTGGCGGCCGTCCGGCAAGGCGATGATCGCCGATCCGCGTCCGGTCGCCCGGTCTTCCCGAACCCCGAAGAGCTTGAGGTTCAGCGAAGTGACCACTCCGGCCCCGCCCGATTCGAGCCTGAAGAAGGGATCGAAGCTGCCGAGCGCGCCCGATTCAGAAACGGCCGTAAAGGATGCAGGCGCCTTCCAGTCGCCGACCGGGCCCACCGGAGTAAGCAGCGCCCACACCAGGCGGGCGGCCTGAATCGCCACCAAAACCAGGATGACCAGTTCCAGCGCCGACATGGGCGTTGTCCGCGGCAGGCGGACGAAGGGATTGCCCAGATGCATTGACGAACCGAACTCCCTCCCCCGAGCTGCCGAAGCGGCTCAGCTATGTCGGGACCGTGACTCCGATATGACAACGGCCCGGGGCGGCGCCTCATCGTTTTGAACTGGTTGGCGAAAACGCCTCCCCTTCCCCCGAAGAGTCGTGCTGATGGAAGGGTCACAGCTTTTCCGGCGGCACGCAAGCCGAAAGCGGACAAGCGTCGCCGTCAGCGGACGATGGAACAATCCTCTCCCGCCACTCGCAGGCGGCGACAGATGCCGGCCGCGTCGGCGCCGGAGGCGCGCAGACGATATAATGTCCTCTCCCCCGATTGAACGGGCACCACCGAAAAGGACAAAGGCGCGAGATAGCGAAACCGACCCGATAGCGCTGTCCAGGCACGATTGGCCGCCGCCTGGCTCGAAAACGCACCAAGCTGGATCGTCCCGGCGCGCCCCTGCGCCGGCGAAGCCTCGGCGGGGCTTGGCTCAGCGGGACCGGATTTGGTTTCGGCAGGTGGAGCCTCGCTCGGCGCTTGCGTCCGGGCCGTCGGTCGCGGTGCGGCCGCGACCGGAGTTTCGGGGACGGCCGACGTGTTGAGCTGCCCCTTCGGTTCGTCGCCTTCGCTCGCGGCGAAAGCCGTGTCGCCCTCGCCCTCGACCGTCATTCCGCCCGGATCATCGGGCTTGATCTTGTAGTCGCCTTTCGGAGCGGCGATGAGCTGGCCGTCGCCGCTTGGTTGACTCTGATTCCTGGCCCACAGCAGTCCGCCGACGATCGCCGCAATCGCCAGCAGGCTAATGACGACCCAGGCAATCAACTTGCCCCTGGAAGGGCCTTCCTCGCGCTCTTCTTCTTCGACCGCTTCGAGCCAGGGGAGTCTGTCACCGTCTTGATAGCCGCCAGTGCGCGCATCGCTCATCTTACCTGCCCCCGTTGCCACGCAGCGCGCGGCGTCACTGCATCTGTTCGACCGCCTCGACGCCCATGACCGAGAGGCCGTTTCGGACAATCTGCCCGATTGCCTTGGCCAATTCCAGCCGCGCGCGCGTCAGATCCGGACGATCGGCCACGAGAAATCTTTTTTCGGTGTCATCGTTGCCGCGATTCCACAAAGCATGGAAAGCCGCAGCCAGATCGGTCAGGTAAAAGGCGATGCGATGCGGCTCATGGGTGACGGCCGCTCCCTCGACGACGCGTGGAAACTGGGCTGCGATCCTGACCAGTCCCAGCTCTTCCTCGTCGAGAAGGGCGAGATCCGCCTTCGGCGGCAACTCCAGTCCAGCTCCCGCGGTTCGCCGCTGGAGCGAGCAGATCCGTGCGTGAGCATATTGGACATAGAAAACCGGATTGTCCTTCGAGGCTTCGACCACCTTGGCGAAATCGAAGTCCATCTGGGCGTCCGCCTTGCGAGTCAGCATGGTGAACCGGACGACGTCCTTGCCCACTTCCCCGACGACGTCGGCGAGCGTGACGAAATTGCCGGACCGTTTCGACATCTTGACCGGCTCGCCGGCGCGGAGCAGCCGGACCATCTGCACGAGCTTGACGTCGAACGGCTTCTTGCCCTCGGTCAGCGCGGCGACCGCGGCCCGAATTCTCTTGACGGTACCCGCATGGTCGGCACCCCAGATGTCGATCAGCTGATCGGCCGTCCGCGCCTTTTGGAAATGATAAGCGAGATCGCCGCCGAAATAGGTCCAGCTTCCGTCGGACTTCTTGACTGGCCGATCCTGATCGTCACCGAATTGCGTCGATCGGAACAAGGTGAGCTCGACCGGCTCCCATTCGTCATGCTCGTCGAGGCTTTTCGGGCGCTCGAGCACCCCTTCGTAGATGAGGCCCCGGGCCCGAAGCGTTTCCAGCGCCTGATCGGGAAGGCCTTTTTCGTGCACCTCGGCCTCGGACGCGAAGACATCGTGATGGATACCGAGCAGGGCGAGGTCTGACCGGATCTGCTCCATCATCGCAGCCACGGCTTCCTTGCGGAACAAGGAAAGCCATGCCTTCTCCTCCGCCTTCACGAAGCGGTCGCCATGTTCGGCCGCCAGCTTTTCGCCGACCGGTTTCAGATAATCGCCTGGATAAAGACCTCCGGGAATATCACCGATCGGCTCTCCCAGCGCTTCGCGGTAACGGAAGTGGGCCGAACGCGCGAGCACGTCGACCTGGCCGCCGGCATCGTTGACGTAATATTCGCGAATGACCTTGTAGCCGGCGAATTCGAGCAGGGTGGCGAGCGCATCTCCGACCACCGCGCCACGGCAATGGCCCATGTGCATAGGCCCGGTCGGGTTCGCCGACACATATTCGACGTTCACCGTCTGTCCTTCACCCACTTGCGAGCGGCCGTAATCACCGGCCTCAGTCAGGATCCCCTCGAGCTCCGCCTCCCAGACCGACCGGTCGAGGCGGATGTTGATGAAGCCGGGCCCGGCGACTTCGCCCCCTGCCACCTCGGGAAGGGCGAGCAACTTGGGCAGGATCAGTTCCGCCAGAGCGCGAGGCTGAGTTGCCGCCCGCTTGGCGAGCACCATGGCTGCGTTGGTCGCGATATCGCCATGGGCGGCATCCCTGGGCGGCTCCACCGCTACCGCCGACCGGTCGAGACCGGCCGCCAGCTGACCTTCCGCTTCGAGAGCGTCGAGGGCAGAAGCGATGTGCGCGGCGAAGCGGGCGTAAAGCGTCACGGGGTCATCCAGTCCATCGGGAAAGGCGGCGCTTTAGCGGATCGCAAGCGCGAAGGTCCAGCGTCAGAAGCCTGCCGGCAACGCCGTCGGCCCGACCAGCGCTTCGTATCGCCCGATGGCATAGCGATCGGTCATGCCCGCGATGAAGTCGCCGATCGCCCTAAGGGTCGCCACCGGTTCGGAACCGGCCGGCCGCCACTCCGCTGGCAGAAGATGGGGATCATCCCGATAGGCGGCGAACAGGCCAGCAACGACCTGCTGCGCCTGCGTCTTAACGGCCCGAACCGGCGGCGCGTCATACATGTGGCCCCACAGGAAGCCCTTCAGGCGCCGCTCCTCGACCGCCATCGGCTCGGAAAAGCCCGCAAGCGGGCCATCCATTGCCCGGATATCTGCGGCTGACTTTATCCCGGCCTGCTTGATCCGGCGCCGTGTCTCCACAAGAACATCGTTCACCATCAGCCCGATCTGGTCCCGAACCAGTTCCCTCTCGAGCCGGTCCACCGGGGCGTCGCCGTACCGATCCGCAACCGCCTTCCAGCTTCGGGCGACCAGGGGCACCGAGCACAGGTCATCCATCGTGAACAGGCCCGCGCGAAGGCCGTCGTCGATGTCGTGATTGTCATAGGCGATGTCGTCGGCGATGGCCGCGACCTGCGCTTCGAGGCTGGGCCAGGTAGCGAGTTCGAGATCATATTCCGAATTTGCTTCGGCCAGGGCCCAGGAGGGGTCGACCACCGGTCCGTTATGCTTGGCCAGGCCCTCGAGTGTCTCCCAGGTGAGGTTGAGCCCGTCGAACAGAGGATAAGGCGATTCCAGCCGGGTGAGGGTGCGGATGGTATAAGCGTTGTGATCGAAGCCGCCGGCCTCCGCCATGGCCTCCTGAAGGGCTTCCTCGCCGGAATGTCCGAAGGGCGGGTGACCGATGTCGTGCGCCAGGCAAAGGGCTTCCGTCAGGTCCTCGTTGAGGCCCAACGCTCGGGCAAGGGTTCGGCCGATCTGCGCGACCTCGAGGCTGTGGGTCAGCCGAACGCGGAAATGGTCCCCGTCCGGGGCGACGAAGACCTGGGTTTTGTGCCGAAGCCGGCGAAACGGAATGCAATGAACGATCCGGTCTCGATCACGCTGAAAATCATCCCGCGGACCGCGATTTGGTCGCTTCGCTTCAGGATGGCGGCGTCCGGACGAGCGGGCAGGGTCGGAAGCGTAAGGGGCCAGGTTCATCGCCCCTCGGGCCTACCTTCCCGGCTGAAGCCGTGCAATCTCCTGGCCGGCCGTGCTCGTCCAGGCGAAGGACGTCACTTCGCGGCGGGCGAGGATGTTGACGAAGGCCCGGGCCTCGGAAGCGCTCGCAAACGGCCCGACCAGCAGGCGATGGGTCGCGTTGGCGGGCGCCACCCAGGCGCTTTGCTCGGTCAGCTCCGGTGCCTGGCTGCGGAGGCGGGCTAGTTCACGCGGCAAGGCGGCGGCATTGGCACCGCCGGCGATCTGGACCCAGTGGCGGCTCGGATGGGACGGTCCTGTGGGAGAGCTCGCAGGGCGCGTCGATGGCACCGGAGTTCGGCCAGCGGATTGTGGCGGCGCCGTGGTTACAGTTGCCGCGCTCGATGAGGTTGCTCGATCGCGTCCTGCTTCGTCATCCGACAAATCGGCCACGACAGCGGAAATATCGGAGAGACCCGCGCTAGGTTGGCCCGGTGGTCGACTTGCCGGCAGACGTAACGAAGCGGCGGGCAGCGCCTGAGCACTGAGGATCTGTTGCTCGTTGGGAGTCATGATGTCGGCCGCGGCCGAAACTGTAACAGCGGCCGGCAATGAATTCCGCCCCTGGGCTGGAACACCTGTCGAGGCTGTCGACGATAAACGCTCGTTCGATGCCTGAATCGTGGTCGAAGGAGTAGCCGTCTGTGGCTGCGAGATAGCCGGCGCAAATCGCACGCCTGTGGGGGGCGGATTGGTCGCGGTCCGGCTTGGCGCCGGCTCGGCGCGACGGCTCTGTACGGACGGCGCCGGGCCCCCTGCTGAACTCGCTCCAAGTCGCGCGGACTGGACCGGACTCAGGCCGGCATCCTGCACCGCCTGTGACCGGCGCGTCCGCGTCGTCCGGGATGATCGGGCCGGTGTCTGGGTATTGGGCGCAGCTGCCTGGCTCGTTCCCGGGCGGCGCCGTGTTGCGCCGTCAGCAGCGTCGGTCACCTGACTTCGCTGGCGGGGGGCGGGTACGCCCGTTGCGAGGGCGAGGGCGCCGGGATCGGCACGTATATCCCTTGTACCGGCCGCCGCGGTCCCGCCATTGGCCGGAAATCGGCCGAAATGAACCGCCATCGCCTTTTGCGCGGCTGTCAGGTTCGGCAGCCGTGCGAGGAACGGCGTGATGGCTTCCGCAGCCGCCGCCGTCATCATTCCATGAGCTGTACGATTGGCGCCGGCCCAGTCGCCCGTCAGCGCGAGGATGAAGGCCTGCGCGCGCCAGGCGGCCCGTTCGTTTCGGCGAAGCTGCCCGTCGATCACCCGCAGTGCTGCGTCTTTTTCCCCACTGATGGCGAGGGAAAGCGCAAGCCGGCGACGGACTTCGGCATCTTCGCGCCGCTGGAGTACCAAAGCGTAATCTTGTTGGGCGCGGCGTGGGTCGCCGACCATATCGTGCGCGAGGCCGCGGTCGCCTGCAATTTCCCACACCGGGGCGCCAAGGGCGAGCGCTTCGGCAAAAAGAACGAGTGCTGGCTGGCCTCTTTCCATACGCACCAGCACGGATGCCATGCCCGCTTTCACTCTAGAATCGCGGTAGGAGACTTCGCCGGCGCGTGAAAAGAAGCTCAACGCGGCCTGAGTGTCGCCGCCGCGAAGGGCCGCCCGCCCGGCGCCGATCAGGGCTTCGAGGTTGCGGGGATCGTCCGCCAGGGTCGTGAGATGACGCCGGAGCTCGGCGCCGCCGTCCGGAACGATAGACTGCACGACCGCGCCCGCCGAAAATCCGGCAGGACGTGTCGGCTGGGCATTGGCGCCAGTGGCAATGATGGTGCCCGCCGCGAGCAACAGGCTGTGGCGGACCCCCCGCATCGATACGCTCATGCCGCCGATAGACCGGGCTTAACCTTTACCGGCAATGACCGTGCCGAGGGAGTTGCGCCAGACCGGGGCGACCGGGCGATGAACGGCGCCCGGATCGGAGGCCTACCCCTATTGGTTGTTCTGCCGGTTGAGAAAGCGCGGAATGTCGAGCGGATCCCGACCGGTCCGCATCCTCGGCGAAGGAGTCTCGGACCCTTCTTCATCGACCTGGGCCTTGGCGGCGCCTCTGGCGATGTTCGACATGCGCTCGAACAATGTCCCGCCGGACGCGGCTGGGGCAGGTTCGGGCTCGGCGGCAGGTTCTTCCTCGCGGCTGAGCCAGGTCCGCCGGCCCCCGCTCGGCTTGGCGGTCTCGATCTCCGATGATTCCGGCTCGATTACGGACTGCTCAGGCTCCTCGAGCATCTCGACGCCGCCGAGCAGCAATTCATCTTCGCCTTCATCCTGCGCGCGTTCGTCGAGCTCCAGCTCGTCGGTCGCTTCGGCCACCTCCATCTCATCCTGGGCGGCCGCAACGGGTTCAGCCTCTTGTTCCTCCTCGGGAGTCGCTTCCGGCGGAGTCAAAGTGATCGGCTCGGGAGCCGTCGCGACGGGCGCCGTCCGAGCCGGTTCGGCCGATCGCGGCGTCGGGAAGGCAAAGACCTTCGCCGGCTGGGCAGGCGCCTGCACGCCTTCCTGAACGTCGATACCGGTCGCCACCACGGAAACGCGGATCTTGCCATCGAGATCGTTGTTGAAGGCGGACCCCCAGATGATGTTGGCGTCCTCGTCAACCAGCTCACGAATGTGATTGGCGGCCTCGTCGACCTCCATGAGCCGCATGTCCTCGCCGCCGGTGATCGAGATGATCACGCCTTTGGCGCCCTTCATCGAGACGCCGTCGAGGAGCGGATTGGCGATCGCCTGCTCGGCCGCCTCGATGGCGCGATTGTCGCCATCGGCTTCGCC
>DAINCA010000014.1:15344-20933 GCA_036732645.1 Allosphingosinicella sp. | reverse complement strand
GCACCTCAGGTCGCAGCGGTCGGTGACGGACAGTCTTACGTAGCTGATGCGGCGACCCAAGCTGTCGACCATGATCTCGCGCGGCGGTGATTGCGCAACCTGCATCGACTGTTGATAGCCTCCCTGCCTCGCTACGTTAAGACCAGCCGGCTAGCGATCGGTTCCCTCGTGGCCCGTGATCTGGATCAATAGCCGATCCGTTCTCCCGGCCAGAACCCTATCCGCACTTCGAGAAGCCGCAGTCGAGGCAGTTGTTGCAGCCCTCGACCTTCACCAGGGCAAAGGCCCCACATTGCGGGCATGCCGGCAGAGCCCGGCGATGGACGTCGGCATGCGGCGCGGGATCGGGCAACGGCAAAGCCGGTTCCGCAGGGCCGAGATGCTGCTCGATCACGCCGCCGATCGCCGCCAGAAGCGAAGGAACATAGCGGCCCTGCATCCAGGCGCCGCCGCGCGGATCGAAAACGGCCTTCAGCTCTTCGGCAACGAAGGAGACATCTCCGCCTCGGCGGAACACCGCCGAGATCATACGGGTCAGTCCGAGCGTCCAGGCATAATGCTCCATATTCTTGGAGTTGATGAAGATCTCGAACGGACGCCGTTCGCCATCCAAATGGGTGTCGTTGATGGTGACGTAAACGGAATGGGCGCTGTCCGGCCATTTGAGCTTGTACGTCGTGCCGCCGAGCGCCTCGCCCCGAGTCGCAAGCACCGGCCCCTCGGGCGCTTTCGGCGCCTTGGGCTTTTCAGCGACCTGGAGAACGGATCCGGTGATGTCATTGGGCCGGTAGGTGGTCAGCCCCTTGCAGCCGAGATGATAGCCCTCGACATAGATGTCGGAGAAGGCTTCGAAGGGGATGTCTTCCGGGCAATTCACGGTCTTGGAGATCGAGCTGTCGATGAAGGCCTGGGCAGCGGCCTGCATGCTGAGATGGTCGGAGGGGGTCAGGGTCTGGGCGCTGACGAACAATTCCGGCGGCGGCGGCGCGTCGCCCTTGAGCCGGCGCCAAACCTGCATCGCATAATCCTCGACCGCCTCTTCCCGCGTCGATCCGTCGGGCTCGCGGATCTTGCGCGTATAGGAATAAGCAAAAACCGGCTCGATCCCGGACGAGACATTGCCCGCGAGCAAGCTTGTCGTCCCGGTCGGGGCCACCGAGGTGAGGCAACCGTTGCGAAGGCCGTGCTCCGCGATCAGGGCCCGGGTCTCCTCGTCCAGGGCGAGAAGGTTCGGCCGATCCAGAATCGCCGGATCGTAAAGCGGGAAGGCGCCCTTCTCCTTGGCGAGTTCGGCTGAAGCACGATAGGCCTCGCGCCTGATCACCTCCAGCCAGCGCCTGGTCAGAGCCACGGCCGACCCGCTTCCGTAAGCGGTGCCGCAGAACAACAAGGCGTCGGCGAGACCGGTCACGCCGAGTCCGAGGCGCCGCTTCGATTTGGCTTCGGCTTCCTGCTGCGGAAGCGGATAACGGGAGATGTCGATGACGTTGTCGAGCAATCGGATCGCCGTTCGGGTCAGTTCCGCGAGGGCATCCTCGTCCAGCGCCGCCGCGTCCTGAAAGGGACGGTCGACCAGGCGGGCCAGGTTGATCGAACCGAGCAAGCAGGCGCCGTAGGGCGGGAGCATCTGCTCGCCGCAGGGATTGCTGGCGCTGATCGTTTCGCAATAAGCGAGATTGTTGGCCTGGTTGACTCGGTCGACGAAGATGACCCCCGGCTCGGCGCAATCGTAGGTCGCGCGCATCAGCCGCTCCCACAATTCGCGGGCGCGGACGGTACGGAACGTTTTTCCTTCGAATCTGAGCGGCCAATCGCCGTCGGCCCCAAGCGCCTCCACGAAGGCGTCGGTGACCAGCACCGACAGGTTGAAATTGCGGAACCGTTCCGAATCTCGCTTGGCGTCGATGAAAGCTTCGATATCCGGATGGTCGATCCTGAGGCAGCCCATCATCGCACCGCGCCGCTGACCGGCGCTGTGAACCGTTCGGCACATCGAGTCCCAGCAGTCCATGAACGTGAGCGGTCCCGAAGCGTCGGCGCCGACCCCTTTCACCTCGGCGCCGCGCGGCCGGATCGTCGAGAAATCCATGCCGACGCCGCCGCCCTGCTGCATGGTGAGGGCCGCCTCGCGGAGATGATCGAAGATGCCGTCGAGGCTGTCCGGAACGGTCCCCATGACGAAGCAATTGAACAAGGTCACGTTCCGTTCGGTGCCCGCGCCGGCGAGAATGCGGCCGGCCGGGATGAAGCGGAAATCGGTCAGCGCCTCCTCGAAGCGGGCCTGCCATTCCGGCCGGACCTCGGGCTTTTCCGCCTCGGCCACCGCGACCGCCACACGCCTTGCGGTGGCGTCGAAGCTGTCGTCGCCGCCGCCGGACGGCGGCAGGAACCGGTATTTTGCGGTCCAGATCTCCTCGGCGATCGCTGCGTCGAACTTCATGCGTGTCCCTCCCCCTCAATATGTTGTGGGTGGGACGCTAATTCATCCCATATGCTGCGGAATTGATCCAGCGCAATGCAGAGGCTCAACCAGCCGAGTCGCCGAGCCGCGGCCGAAAAAGAATTGGGCCGTAGACACCAAGGAAGACGAGGAAGGCCCCTGCCCAGGCAACGGCGGAAATCTCCATCCCGATCTTGTAGTCGATGAGGCCGAGTGGCGAGCTTACTCTGAGAACGGCGCCGATCGTCACCAGCGCATAGAGGAACGTCGTCTGAGGACTGGCCTTCAACTCGCGGGCCGTGTGGCCCAGCGTCGCCCGGGTCATCACCGCAAGGATCATCGTCGCCATCGCGCCCGCCGTCAAAGCATGGATCGCTGCGGATCTCGGCACTGTCTCGCCAAGGATGCTCGTCGCGAGCAACAATAATCCCGTGGGAATCCAGAAATAGCCGACGTGAAGGATGAAGACCATCGGATCACGGGCCGAGCGAAGTCCGCCCCATCGTGCCAATCGGGCCGCTTGCGCGAGACCGGCCGCGAGCAGAAGCCAACCGGTCGCGATCCATTCCGGAAGGATGAGCCAGGCCGCCAAAGCTGTCGCGGTCGCCGCGATGACGGCAATATCGAACCGTCCGGGCTGGGTCGGCAGACGCTTCTTCATCCCCTGCTTGGCCATCCAGTTACGGGTAAAGGACGGAATGATCCGGCCGCCGATAAGGGAAATCATGGTGACGACCAGGGCGATCCCGGCGCGTGCGCCAAGGTCCCCGTCGGAGATCAGGCCGGCGGCTCCGGCGTGATCGATCGCGTTGGCCGTGCCGAACAGGAGTACGAGGACCACGATCGGGACATTGCGGTTCTTCGCCGCCAGCACTTCCCGGCCGGCCAGCCCGGCGAGAAGGAGATAGAAGCCGACATCCAGCGCAGCGGCCGGAAGCGCTCCAATTTGCGACGAGCAAAGAACCGCGACACGCGCCGCGAGCCACAGGCCGAACAGACCGGCAAGTGGCGGCCCGGCAATAGGTAGGCGCCCTGTCCAGTTGGGAATGGCGGTGAGCAGGAATCCGGAGATCACCGCCCCGACGAATCCGAACAGCATTTCATGCCGATGCCAGATGAGTGGCTCGAACAGGCTGGGCAGGGCGAGACCACCGGCCAGACTGGTCAACCAGATGGCGAGAGCGATCACGGCCCAGGCGGCGCCGCCGAAGAAAAAGGGTCGAAAGCCGCCCCGCAGGAAGGCGGGCGCTGCGGCCATTCGGCGTCGGCGCAGGGCGAGCATCTGTTCGCCTCTTGTCTGGACATTCATCTGGTCTGGACTCTTCATATGAGGATAAGGCGCCCGGGCGATCCGCTGGGCCCGCAATATCAGCCGATGTAGATGCGGGCGACGATCCCCATCGCAAGCAGGCCGAAGGTCAGGAAGACCGGCACGATCAACATCTGGATCATGGCATCCCGGCCACTGCTTCGACCGGTCAGCGTCTGCATGCCTTCGTACCAGAATTGAGCCAAAGTGGGTCGTCGCGCCGGATCGGCCTCGACCGCGAAGAATATCCTCGGCAGTGCGAAATAGATGGCGACGAACAAGGCGGAGATGGTGACGACAAACAACGCAAGCGGCGAGGCCGCGAAGAAGGCGAAGAAGACGCCGATCAATGCCGCATAAGAGCCGGCGATCAGCCCGCCAACGGCCGCGGGCACATCCGGAGCCGCGCTGGCCGGAGAGTCGGGCATGTCGGACGTGGGTTCGAGCGCCTGACCTTCCAGTGGCAGCGGCTGACGATTGAGGAGGGCCTCCTCGAATGAAGGCCAAACCGCGGCCACCGAGGTGTCGCGAGATTTGTGTGTCGTTTCGATCGGTTGATAGCGCATCCTGATTACTCCACGCTGCTGAAAAGCCTGCCTGAAAATAGCCAGAACACCTGCATCTGGAATTCCGGGCTTATACGTAAGGGAAATCCCCTAACCAGACGGACGCGGCCGAACGCGGCAGCCTGGAACATTGCCCCGGTTCTTCCAGGTTAGGGGACATCACTTATTTCTTCGGCGGTTCGGTCTGGACAAAAGGCTCTGATGGCTTGGAAATCCATTCGGCTCGAACTCGACCAGACTCCCGATCACCCACGGGGGTCGGCCGGCCGCTTTTATCTGTTGCGGGTGCCGCTGGACCGGAACGGCAATATCATTACGCGTGAGCTGCTCAAGGCTCCTGGGGACGCTACGGTGCGCCGCTATTGGCCGAGCGAACGCGACATCGTCGGCTATCTGGTGCCGGAGCAAGGCGGCTGGGCGCTGAGCTTCGATGGGTCCTGCACCGACCCTGGTCCTTGCGCCTTTCACCTTGCGGCAACGCCTCTGACGCTCGGAGGCAATGTCACGATCACGCAGCCGAACGGCAGATGCCTTCCGTTTCGGGTGGCGCAGATCAGTGAACTCGCCACCGTCTAGGAGGCTGCATTTCCAGTCTGGTCCGATTAGACAGAATTGATGAAAGCCAGCGCCACCGAGCCATCGAACCTTGCTCGCGACCGGGATGGGCAAAGCGAATCGCATCTTCGCTCCATCCTGGCGACGGTTCCCGACGCGATGGTCGTGATCGACGAACGGGGACTCATCCTCTCCTTCTCACTGGCGGCTGAGAAAATGTTCGGGTTCACCGAGGACGAGGTCCTCGGCGAGAATGTCAGCATGCTCATGCCCTCTCCAGACCGGGAGCGGCACGATTCCTACCTCAACAAATATCTCGAGACCGGGGAGCGCAAGATTATCGGCGTCGGCCGAGTGACCACCGCCCGGCACCGGAACGGTTTCACTTTCCCGATCGAACTGGCCGTGGGTGAGGCCTGGCTTGAAGGCCGGCGGATTTTCACCGGCTTCATCAGGGATCTGACGGAAAGACAGCAAACCGAGCTTCGGCTCCAGGATCTTCAGTCGGAACTCGCTCACGTTGGCCGCGTAACCGAGGTGGGCACATTGGCTTCGGCCCTGGCCCATGAGCTCAACCAGCCGCTCACGGCCGTCGCCAATTATTGCGAAACAGCCCGAGACCTGCTCGCTGGGCCGCTCGACGCGGACACGATAGACGTGCTTCGCGAGGCGCTGGACGACGCTGCGCAGCAGTCGGTGCGGGCGGGGCAGATCGTCCG
>DAINCA010000014.1:0-15244 GCA_036732645.1 Allosphingosinicella sp. | reverse complement strand
CGGGTTCTGGGAATCGCCACTAGGCGCGACGGAGAGGGTTGGATACGGGTGAGTGTGAGCGATACCGGCAGCGGCATCAGCGAGTCCGTCGCGGCGCAGCTTTTCCAGCCGTTCGTGACCTCTAAGGAGAACGGGATGGGCATCGGACTGTCGATTTGCAGGACAATCATCGAAGCCCATGGCGGCCGAATCTGGTTCGAGCCGGGCCGTCGCAGCGGGACCCTCTTCCACTTCACGCTGGCGGACGCGGAGGCCGTCAATGACTGATCAGGAACAACCGCTCGTTCACCTGGTCGACGACGAAGAAGCGATAAGGCGCTCTGCCGGCTTCATGCTCAAGACTTCGGGATACCGGGTTCAGACCTTCGAGTCCGGTGTCGAGCTTCTCAAGCATGCGCGGAGCCTCGAGCCGGGCTGCCTGCTGCTCGACATTCGAATGCCCGGGATGGACGGGCTCGAGGTTCAGCAGTCCCTTCGCGAGCAAGGCATAACGCTGCCGGTGATCATCATGACCGGCCATGGCGACATCAGCGTCGCGGTGAAGGCGATGAAGGCCGGGGCCGTCGATTTCATCGAGAAACCGTTCGAGAAGTCGGTGCTTCTAGCAGCGCTGGAGCAGGGTTTTTCCCGTCTTCGCAACGCCGGCCAAAATCAGGAGAGAGAGCGGGAAGCGGAGCTCAGAATCGCCTCCCTGACGCCCCGCGAACGCGAAGTTCTGGAGGGCCTCGCCCGCGGATTCCCGAACAAGACCATTGCTTATGATCTGGGCCTCAGCCCGCGCACCGTCGAGATTCACCGCGCCAATCTGATGCACAAGCTAGGCGTCCACAGTTTGTCCGACGCGCTTCGAATTGCGTTCGCCGCGGGTATGGGCGACGTGGCGAAATAACCCGCTCGATCGATGCCTCGATCTCCTGCCGGTTGCTCCTGATGGCCTCTCGACGGCTCGCACTGCTGAGAGGATGAACATGCCGTCCCCTTCTGCCCTCTATCAGGCGAGGCTTACCACGGCAGAGCAGGCCGTGGCCGCCATTCCCAGCGACTGCGACATCGCCATCGCGATGGCCGTCGCCGAGCCACCCGCTTTGCTGGCAGCGCTCTCAGCGCGCGTCGAGGCCGGCGAGCTGACCGATCTTCGTCCCTGGTATTTTCATTCAATGGACCATGCCGGAGCGACCTTGCTGCGCTACGAACTGCTCGATCGGGTCCGCCCCCACTGCATGTTCCTGAGCTCGGTCGAACGCGCCTTGATCCGGCGCGGCGAAGCGGACGGCCAAGTTCCGATCGAGTTCGTGCCGACGGCGTTCAGTGAATCCTGCCGCCTCCTGTCGGAGCGGGTCGCACTCGACACCTTCATCACCACCGTCTCCCCGATGGACCGCAACGGCTGGTTCACCTTTGGCACCAGCAACGATTACGGGACCACGGCCGCCCGCGCTGCCAAACGCCTGATCGTGGAGGTCAATCCGAACATGCCGCGCGTGTTCGGCGAGTCGCTGCTGCACATTTCGGAGGTGGATGCGATCATCGAGAACGAGCAACCCTTGTTCGAGACGGCCTTTCCCGAGCCCGGTATCGAGGACGAGACGATCGCGACCATGATCGCCGGCATGGTCGACGACGGCGCCTGTATCCAGATGGGCATCGGGACTCTGCCCAATGCCGTTTGCGCCAAACTCACGGGGCATCGGGATCTTGGCATTCACACAGAGCTCATGACTCCTGCGCTTGCCCGACTCATCCAGTGCGGGGCCGTGACTAACCGCCGGAAAAGCACCTATCGCGGTCGCAGCGTCTTCACCTTCGCCATGGGCGACAAGGCCTTTTACGACTTCCTCGACGACAATCCGTCGATGCACAGCGCGCCGGCCCAGCTGGTGAACGATCCGCGGCACATTTCGAAGAATGACCTTGTGGTGTCGGTCAACGCGACGTTGCAGATCGATCTCAGCGGCGCCTGCAACTCCGAACACATGCTGGGGCGACAATATAGCGGTTCGGGAGGGCAGCTGGATTTCGTTCGTGGCGCGCGCGGCTCAGAAGGTGGAAAGTCGATCATCGCCTGCCATTCGACGGCGCGCGATGGGACGATCTCGAGAATCGTGCCGCAGCTCCAGGGTCCGGTCACGACGCCTCGCAACGATACCCATATCGTCGTGACCGAATATGGATGGGTCGACCTCACGGGAAAATCGTTGCGCCAGCGGGCGGAAGCTCTGATCGGCATCGCCCACCCGAAATTCCGTGACGAACTCGTCGGCTCCATCGACTGACCGCAAACAAGCCCGTGCTCGGCGAGTCTGCCCGGCAGGATGCCCGTGACGACATCAATGATTTTGGGAAGCAGACAGAATGAAGATTCCGACCGTCTCGATCCATGGTGCTGCACGGACCGTCACCGGCTCCTGCTTCCAGCTTAGCTGCGGCGAAAGCGAAGTCCTCGTCGATTGTGGGCTCTTCCAGGGTCCACGAACCCTTGAAGCGCTCAACCACGAGCCGTTTGCCTTCGATCCCAGGCGGCTCGATGCGGTGCTGCTTACCCACGCCCATCTCGACCATAGCGGCCTCACTCCAAGGCTGGTCGCGAAAGGCTATAAGGGCCCGATCTTCGCAACACGTGCGACGATCGACCTGCTTCAGGTGATGTGGCCGGACGCCGCGCGCATCCAGGAGCAGGACGCCGAGCGACGCAACCGTCGCGCCGACCGCGCTGACGAGCCGCCGGTGGAACCGATCTACGTAATGAGCGACGTCGAGATGGCGCTCGACCAACTGCGGCCGGTGGCATTTGGAGAATTGCTCGAAGTGGCATCCGGGGTCGAGACACGACTCTGGAATGCGGGACATATTCTCGGGTCGGCATCGGTGGAAATTCACGCCGGCGGGACGACATTGCTTTTCTCCGGGGACCTCGGCCCACAGAATAAGAGCTTTCATCTCGACCCGGAGGGCCCGCGGGGGATCGACCATATATTCTGCGAAAGCACCTATGGCGATCGCGACCGGGAAGAGGTGACGATCGCTCAGCGGCGCAAGGCGCTCGAGGCCGAAATCAAGGGGGCGCTCACCCGTGGCGGCAATCTGATCATTCCAGTCTTCGCCCTCGAGCGAACTCAGGAGCTGTTGCTTGATCTCGCCAGCCTCATGAACAGCGGTAGCCTGCGTCATAGCCAGGTATTTATCGATTCGCCGCTGGCGAGCCGTGCGACGGAAGTATTCCGGAAGCACCAAAGCGAGCTCGAAGATCTGGGCGACGGTGAAGTCTTTCGCCATCCCGCCTTTCATTATGTCGAAAGCGTGGAGGCGTCGATCAGGCTGAATTCGATGTCGGGAGCCATCATCCTCGCGGCGTCGGGGATGTGCGAAGCCGGCCGGATCCGACATCACCTTCGAAGCAATCTGCCAAGGAGCGACTCGACGGTCCTGTTCGTCGGATTCCAGGCGCAAGGGACGCTTGGACGAACCATCCTCGACGGCGCTCGCCGGGTCAGGATTTCGGGGCGCGACGTCGCCGTTCGGGCGCAGATTCGGCGGATCGACTCATATTCCGCTCATGCCGACCGGGGGGAGCTCATCGCCTGGATAAGGGCGAGGCAGCCTGTCCAGGGCAGTCTGTTTCTGACGCATGGCGAGGCCGATTCCCTTGAAGCCCTCAGGCGGGATCTGCAGCCGGAGTTCGAGTCGGCAATCGTTCCCGAGATTGGCGAGCGTTACGAATTGCCTTCAGGGGCGCCCGCCCGTCGGGTTGCAACCGGGCGGCTCGACCTTCGCGACGCACTCAGTCGCGACTGGCAGAATGATTATGCCGATTTCACCGTCAACCTGAAGCGCGAGCTGAATCGCATCGAATCGGGTCGTCAGCGGGCCGAGGCGATCGCGAGGATGAAAGCCGTCATCGACGACTATGCCGCCCACCGCGAACACAAAAGGAAGCGGCGGTAAACGCGGCTTGTCAATATCCCGACTGGGAACGCGCCGAGCAGAGTCTCGGTGCCAGGTTGATCCGGCGCCAGTTCTAGTGCGCCAGCACAAGCGGGATGCGGCTGTCGCCGAGCATGTCGCGAGTGGTGCCGCCGAGGATCGCCTCGCGAAGCCGGGTGTGACCGTAGGCGCCCATCACGAGATAGTCCGCCCGAAGCTTGTCTGCGGCGTCTAGCAGCGCCTCGGATATACTGCGATCGCTCCTCGGCCACTCGTGAAGCTCAGCCTCGATTCCCTGGCGAGCGAGATATTGGCAGCCGTCGGTTGCGGGAAATTCCGTGCGGTCGTTGACCACCGTGGCGATATGAACGGCCGAAGCTTTCTGCAGCATCGGCAAGGCCATCCGAAGCGCGTGACAGCTTTCCGGCGAGCCGTTCCAGGCCACGAGTGCGGCTCCGGCGAAATTCGCGGGCCTGGAGGCTTGCGGGACCGCAAGCACCGGCGCGCGGGCATGGACAGCGACATCGGCGGCAATCGAAAGCGGATCTGCGCTGGGTGAAACCCCGTCGCCCGAGAGGCTGAGAACGATGAGGTCCGATAGCCGCGACCGGTCCGTCACCACCTGTCCCGGGGAGCCGTCGAGGCGGATCCAGTCCCAGCTCACTCCTTCCGAGCGCAGGCGCGCTTCGATCTGCTCGCGATGCTCCTCCTCGGCCTTTCGTACATTCTCCAGCACCGTGGGAAGCGCGTAAATGCCGCCGAATGGATCGCCCATGATGAAACCGTCGAACGGGGTCGCCTGCAAGCAGGTGAGGTGACCGCTGAACAGCCGCACCACGTCGAGTGCCGCCTGTAGCCGCGATTCCAGACCGGAATCCGGATTGGCGTACAAAAGCACCGATTTCATATTGGACCTCCCATGGTGATCACGATCGGGGACCGGCGACGGTTCCCGGGTCGGTTCTAAGCGAAGCCTTACATCTTGGGACGGATTACGCGCCGCGCCGGTGACGCCTTATCCGCAATAATACCTAGAGCTGCGCCCAGCGTCCCCAGGAAGGCATCTCGGCAGTCTATCGCGAATCAGATCAGGGAGCCGGCGCGGAACACGATCGGTCGATCAGGCCATCCCCGGCGGCGGCGAGGTCCATCTCCACCTCCTGCCAGAAGACGTCGAGAAGGCCGGCCAGCTCGCCGATGTGCGGAACGTCGTGTCGCCGGACATGCCGATATTTCTCGGTGAGCAGGGAAACCTCGGCGAGGATGAGCCGAGTCAATTCGCCATGCGCGTCGAGCGACGGAACGGATTCGTACGCCTCGACAGCCTGGGCTCTGAGCAGTCCGTCAGTGTCAGCCATTTCAGCCTCCTGAAAACTGGAGAAGTCGATCCATCATCGCCTGCCCCTCGTTCGTGCCGAAGAGCAGGAAGGCGCCGGCAAGCGCGGCGAACAGGAGGGTGACCAATGTCAGCGCCATAAAAGCTGAACGCCAGTCGCGCTTGGTCCTCTCGTCGCGAACAGGGAGCCAGGCTTCCGAACTCGTGTTGATTGCGACATCGGAGTCCGCGACTCTGGTGATGTCGACTTGGGCGGCGTCGGCCGCAGGCGTTGCTTCGTCGATTGGCTGACTCGGCCGTTCGGTCGCTTTCCGCTCCTCGCGACGGCTGACGCCACCAACGAGAGCCAGCTTTTCGCGGGCAAGCGCAGCCCGCTCTTCATCGATCTCGTCCTGAAGCAAGTCGATCTCGTCATCCGAGCGTGGAATGCGTTCGACGAAATCCCTTAATTGTCCGTCGAGGGTGACGAGATCGTCCATGGCCTCGAAAACGAGCCGCCGATCCCGGCTCTCCATCGCCACATGCAGGCGAGCCATCTTGATCGCGCTCGCCCGAACCAGCATCAATCCACGTGCCAGTTCGTCGCCGCCGATCGGACTATGATGCCCGTCTCCCCGCTGAGGCGGAACAGCAACCCCGCCTATCTGCATTGCCCCTACTCCCAAACAAGGCGTGCAAGCCCGCCTGCGAGGAGAATGCCGGACACGAAAAGTTACGCAATCACGTGAGGTCCAAGAAGTGGCCAGTCCGTTCCGGTGCCGGGACGAAAGTCGAATTTGGGTGGTATTGTTCGACGGAAACCGAGGCTGAATTCGCGCGTCGCGGAGCACGATGTTCAGAGGTAAGTGGCGGAGCGGGAGGGATTCGAACCCTCGATACGGTTTTGCCGTATACTCACTTTCCAGGCGAGCGCCTTCGACCACTCGGCCACCGCTCCGCATGTCCCGGAAGGCAGCCATCTAGTGACCGGCGAACCTCAGGGCAAGTTGCCGCGTGACGGCGAAAATCAGAGTGCCGGCTGAGCCCCGGCAGCCGCATCGATCAGGCGGGCGAGCGCAATGTCCTTGGCGGTGAGGCCGCCGTCGCTGTGGGTGGTGAGCAGGATATCGACCCGATTCCAGCTGTTGGTCCAATCGGGATGATGATCGGCTTTCTCCGCCGCCAGTGCGACCCGGGCCATGAAGCCGAACGCTTCGCTGAAATCGGAGAAGCGGAAGCTCCTGGAGATGCCGGAACGATCTTCGTCGTAGCTCCAGTTGGGCAATCCGGCCAAGGCCGCCGCGCGTTGTTCGTCGCTCAGTTTCGCCACCGCCTCTTCCTCCTGTGCCGCGCCCGATCTATGTCCCTGCCATGAGCCGCGGTCAAACCTTCGCGCCCGACGCGGTCGAGATCGAGCGCCTCGCGGAGCATGCCATAACCGGCCTTCCGGAAATCTTCCGCCATCACCTTCGGGGCGTCGTCCTTCGGATCGAGGAATTCGCCGACGAGGAAGTTCTGGCCGAGCTCGGGATCGATGATCCGTTCGATCTGACCGGCCTCTATCAGGGCCGATCGCTCGACAATCAGAGCAGCCTCGCCTCCGGCGAGTTGCCGCCGATGATCCATCTCTACCGGCGCCCATTGCTCGACGAATGGGTGGAGACCGGGGTCGATCTGGAAGCCCTGATCACCCATGTCATCGTTCACGAGGCCGGCCACCATTTCGGCTTTTCCGACGCGCAGATGCACGCGATCGAGGAAGCCGCGGAGTGAGCTCGCATTTGCTGGCGATCGAAGAGGTGACGCTCGATCGCGGCGGCCGGCGGCTGTTCGAAGGCATGGATCTGGCGCTCGACGCCGGTGAAGCCGTTCTCGTCACCGGCCCCAATGGCGTCGGCAAATCCTCATTGCTTCGGCTTGCCGCCGGATTGCTCGAGCCCGCCGCCGGCCGAGTCCACCGGGCGCCGGCTGCCCTGGCCGACGAGCATCCCGCCCTCGACGAGAGACTCACGCTCGGCCGTGCTCTGGCTTTCTGGGCGCGCCTGGATGGGGGCGATCCGGCAGAGGGCATGGCCGCAATGGCCATCGATCACCTCGCCGAGGTTCCGGTGCGGATGCTGTCGACCGGCCAGCGCAAGCGCGCGGCCCTGGCGCGATTGATCGCCAGCGATCGGCCGCTCTGGCTCCTCGACGAGCCCGCCAACGGCCTCGACGCCGACGGCCTCGACTGCCTCGCCGGAATCATCACGGCCGCGCGCGCTGCCGGTCGAGCCATGCTTGTGGCCAGCCATCAGCCGATCGGCCTTGGCGACCACCGGACCATAAAGCTGACATGACGGCCCTCATCCTGCGCGAATTGCGGCTTGCGCTGGCGGGCGGCGCATTCCTTCTTCCGCTTCTCTTCTTCCTATTGGTCGCGACCTTGTTCCCGTTCGCGGTCGGCCCGGACGGGCCACTGCTTGCCCGAACCGGCGGCGGCGCCTTGTGGATGGCGGCCTTGTTGGCCGCCTTGCTTCCGATCGACCGGCTCGTCGAGCCCGACCGGGCCGCCGGTGTGCTCGATCAGCTCGCGGTTCGCGGAATGAGCGAGGAGGTGATCGCGTTCGCCAAGCTGGCCGGCCACTGGCTGAGCTTCGGCCCGCCGCTCATGCTCGCCGCGCTTCCGGGCGCGGCCTTGCTCAAGCTGCCGGCCGACGTGCTGCTTCGGCTGGAGCTCGGGCTGCTGGTCGGCACGCCCGGCCTCGCCGCCTTGACCCTTGGAGTCGCCGCTGTGACGTCAGGCCTGCGCCGAAGCGGCGCCCTGGCGGGATTGCTCATGCTGCCATTGGCGGTGCCTTTGTTGATCTTCGGCGCAGGCCTGGTCGAGCCTCAGGGCCGCGAGGGCGCGGTCCTGTTGCTCGCAGCGGTTTCGCTGCTGCTGGTGGCCGGCGCGCCGTTCGTCGCCGGAAGCGCGTTGCGGGCCGCACGCGACTGACGGGAAGTTCGCGCTTCGATTTCCGAGCGTGTCGGTTCAGTCCCGCGACCAGCGGGCGAAGATCGCCGTCGGCAGGAGCAGACCGCGCGCCTCCTCACGAACGGCCATGTCGCCGCATTCGACCTTTCCGGGAAGGTCGCCGAGGGCCTGGTTCAAAAGCTCGCCGATCGCCAGCGCCGACATCCGGACCGCATAGACGGTGAGGACCAGGAATCGACTGTCGGCATCGAGCAGCCGCCGGCAATCGGCGATCAACCCAGGCAGCCCTTCTTCCAGACGCCAGACCTCGCCGTTCGGACCGCGCCCGAACTTGGGGGGATCGAGGATGATTCCGTCGTAGCGCCGGCCTCGCCTGACTTCGCGGGCGGCGAACTTGCCGGCATCGTCGACCATCCATCTGATCGGGCGATCGGCCATGCTTGCGATCCGCGCATTTTCCTTGCCGGCTTCGACCGACTTTTTCGACGCGTCGACATGGGTAAGACGTGCGCCACGAGCCGCCATCGCCAGCGTGCCGACGCCGGTATAACCGAACAGGTTGAGCGCCTGATCGTCGGGCGCCAGCCGCTCCCGCATCCACGCCCATTGCGGCGCCATGTCGGGAAAGAAGGCGAGATGACGGAACGGCGTGCACTGGGCCCGGAAGCGCACGTCCTCCCAGGCCAACTCCCAGCCTTCGGCCGGAACGGGCTGGGCGAACTGCCAGCGGCCGCCGCCTTCCTCGTCCGAACCGGGAATGAATTCGCCATCCGCTTGCCAGTCGTCCGAAGCCGGCGCCCACATCGCCTGCGGCTCGGGTCGAACGAACCGGAAGCGGCCATATCGTTCGAGCTTCCGCCCGCCGCCGGAATCGATCAGGCCATAATCGGTCCAGGGCTCCGCAACGAGCGTCTGCAGGACCCCTGTCATGTCGCGACGATCAGGCCGCCCGGACGGCCGGGAATCCGATCGTCGCCCGGGCGCGAGGGCCCTTCAGCATGTTCGCGCCGGCGGCCCGAACCTGCTCGAGAGTCACGGCATCGATCCTCGCGACGATTTCGGAAGGCTCCACGAGTCGACCATAAGTCGCCACTTGCCGGGCCAGATAATTGGCCTGTCCCCACGGACTTTCCAGCCACATCAGCAAGGCCGCCTTGGCCTGGGTCTTGACCCGGGCGAGCTCGCGCTCCGTCGCGGTGGCGGCCGTGTCCGTCAGCACCTGCTCGACCAGTTGCGCCGCGGGTGCCGACTGGCTTTGCGCCGTCGCCGCATAGACCGAGACCAGGCCACAATCGCGCCAGGGCTGGAAGGAGGCCCATACCGTATAAGCCAGACCGCGCTCTTCACGCAGCTGCTGGAACAGGCGCGATGAAGCGCCGCCGCCGGCAATATCGGCGAACAATCGCGCGGCATAAGCCTGATCGTCGAACAAGGCGGGAGCGACGAAGCCCAGGGCCAAATGGGCCTGATCGCCATGACCACGGCCGACCCGGTTGCCGCCGGTGAAGCGCGCCAGCTCGGGCGCGTCGATCTCACCGGCTGGGAGCGATCCGAACATCGCTTCGGCGAGATCGGCGAGACGGTCATGATCGACCTTGCCCGCCGCGACCAGGCAGAGATTGCCCGCGCGGTAGCGGCCTTCCCGCCATTCATGAAAGTCGGCCAGAGTGATCGCGTCGATGCTCGCTTCGTCGCCGAGCACCGATCGCCCGAGCGGCTGTTCGGCGAACGCCGCCATGTGGAGGTCGTCGAAGATGATGTCGTTGGGCGTGTCCCGGGCCTCGCCCAGCTCCTGGAGGACGACGTCCTTTTCGCGCTCGAGGTCGTTCGCGGCGAAATGCGGCCTCTGAATCATGTCGGAGATCAGCTCGAGCCCCAAAGCGACATGTTCGGGAAGCACCGAGGCGGTGAACACCGTCGAATCCCGGTCGGTGGCCGCGTTGAGCTCGCCGCCGACATCCTCGATCGCCTCGCTGATCTCACGGGCGTTGCGATCGCCGGCGCCCTTGAACACCATATGTTCGAACAGATGGGCGATTCCGTTGATCCGCGCCGGCTCGTGCCGCGAGCCGATCTCGGCATGGAGGGAAACGGCGGCTGTCTCGGCGCCGGCCATTGTCCGGGTCGCGACCTTGAGCCCATTGGCGAGGGTGGTGAGTTTCATCATGAACCGCGGGATTTAGGGTGTCAGGCGCCCGGCGGCAACGTCTCCCGCCCTCGCCGCTTCAGGGCGAGGCCGTAAATGATCGCCGCGGTCGCGGCGAAAAAGAACCATTGCAGGGCGTAGACGAGGTGATTGTTCGAGATGTTCTCGATGCCCAGTTCGGCGCTTGGCCGGAGCGGCGGCGGCGCGTCGGAGCGGGTCAGGACGATCCGGTCCTCTCCGATTGCGCCGAGCCTTCCCTCGGTGCGGCCCATCGCCGACAAGCGCAGATCCTCTTTCGGCATCGCACTCCAGCCGGCATTGACGACCAGTTTTCCCGCCAGCCCTTGGGCGCCTGGGCGGCATGGAAGAAAGTAGGAATAGCCTCCGACGCCGTCGCGGCTTCGGCCGCCGCGAAGCTGCGGCGCCAAAGCGTTGGCCCGGCAGGTGACGGTGACCCGCCGGAAAGCGAGCGGCGGAAGGGCCGCTTGCTCACCGGCTTTGTCGAGCCATGGATCGAGGTCGAGCGGAGGAAGCTGGGATGCGGCCGAATATTCGGCGAGCAGCCGGTTCTTACACTCGGACCGCTGAAACTGCCAGACCCCCAGGCCGATCATCAGGGCGACCGCGGCCGCGACGAGGATCGTCGGCAGAACCGGGAGCCGCCTCATGGCTCGCGGCTGATCCGCCCTTCCTGGGCGCGGTGACGATATTCCAGGGCTAGCAACAAGGCCTTGCTGATCCGAAGCAGGCCGACGACGAGCAAAGCGGTGAGCGGAAACCAGATCAGGATATGAACCCAGAAGGGCGGTTCGACGGCAAGCTCGAGCCAGATGGCGAGGCCGGTGATGAGGCCGCCGACGATCAGGATCATGAAAGCGGCCGGTCCGTCGCCGACGTTGAAGGCGGCATAATCCAGCCCGCATGCACGGCAATTTGGCGCGAAGCTGGCGATCCCGGAAAACAGGGTCTTGCTGCCGCAGCGCGGGCAAAGCCCGCGAAGCGCCACGAAAGCAGGCGAGGGTTCGCTATCCATTCGCTTGGAAAGTGGGGGCCTGGCCGCCAATTTCCTAGTGGTATTCGGCGCCCCAGCCACCCCAGACATAGATGCACAGGAACAGGAACAGCCAGACGACATCGACGAAGTGCCAATACCAGGCCGCCGCCTCGAAACCGAAATGCTGCCGGGGTGTGAAATGCCCCTTGTGGGCCCGCAGCACGCAGATGATCAGGAAGATCGTCCCGACGATGACGTGGAAGCCGTGGAAGCCCGTCGCCATGAAGAAGGCCGACGTATAGATGTTGTCGGCGAAGCCGAACGGCGCATGGGCATATTCATAGGCCTGGACCGCGGTGAAGATGAGGCCGAGGCCGATCGTCGCCCACAGGCCGTTGATCAGCCCCTTGCGATCGCCGTGGATCAAAGAATGGTGCGCCCAGGTCACGGTTGTGCCCGAGCACAACAGGATCATCGTGTTGAGGAGCGGCCAGCCGAACGGATCGAGGACGTGCATGCCCTCGGGCGGCCAGACTCCGCCGATCGATTCGGCCGTCGAGGGGAAGAGCGAGGCGTTGAACCAGGCCCAGAACCAGGCGACGAAGAACATCACTTCCGAAGCGATGAACAAGATCATTCCATAGCGCAGGTGGAGCTGGACGATCGGCGTATGATCGCCGCCATGCGCTTCCCGGATCACGTCGGCCCACCAGCTGAACATGGTGAAGATGACGCCGAGCACGCCCGCGAAGAAGACGTAGGTGCCGTACGGATTGTCGTGCATCCACATCACCGCTCCGCCGAACAAGGCGAGCGCCGAGATCGAGCCGATCAGCGGCCAGACGCTCGGCGGCAGGATGTGATATTGATGGTTCTTGGCTCCAGCCATGCTTCGTCCCTGTCCTTGCTTGCCGTGCTCTAGCTTCCGCTATTCGGCTGGTCCACTGGGTAAAAGGTGTAGGAAAGCGTGATCTCGCTGATGTTTCGGGCGTCCGGGTCGTCGAGTATCTTCGGATCGACGTAGAACACCACCGGCATGCTCACCTCCTGCCCCGGCTCGAGCCGTTGCTCGGTGAAGCAGAAACACTGGATCTTGGTGAAATATTGCCCGGCCTGGAGCGGAGTGACGTTGAACGTCGCGGTGCCAGTGACAGCCTGATCCGACAGGTTGCGGGCCGTATAATTGGCGATGTTGCGGGCGCCGACGGCGACCCGGCGATGGGTGTCGACGGGCTCGAACCGCCACGGCAAAGCCGACGACGTATTGGCGTCGAACCGGACGCTGATGAGTTGCCCGACCGGGCCGGGCGCTTCCGAGCCCACCGCCATTTGCGTGGTGCCGCCGAAGCCGGTGACCTGGCAGAAGATCCGGTAGAGCGGGACGCTGGCGAAGGCCAGGCCGACCATCGCCGCCACCAGCACGGCCGCCATAAGGGCCGTCCGTCCGTTCTTTCGGGCCAGGGTCGTCACTGCGAACCGATCCGGACGATCGTGATGAGGTAAAGAAGCACGACGAAGGCGCCGAGCACCAAAGCCATCACCAGCGCTCTCGATTTGCGGCGCCGCGCCGCCTCGTCGGCAAGGGGGTCGTCGCTCATGCCAGTAAAGCCTTGTCGGCGACCAGCGCGCCGAAGATCGCGAACAGATAGAGGACGGAGAAGGCGAACAGTTTCTTCTCCGCCTTCATCTCCTTCGGATCGACGGTGGTGCTGGCGAGGACCTGGAATGCGAGCAGGAGGAAGACACAGCTGAGCGCGGCCGCGGCGACCCCGTAGATCGCTCCGGTCAGCCCAAGCGGCCACGGCGCGACCGCCGCCGCCGCCATCGGGAACGTGTAGAGCAGGATGTGCTGGCGCGTCGTGCGTTCGCCTGCGACGACCGGGAGCATCGGCACGTTCGCCTTGGCGTAATCGCCGCGAACGAACAATGACAGCGCCCAGAAATGGGGTGGAGTCCACAGGAAGATGATGGCGAACAGGAGCAAGGGCAGAAGGGTCGCGTCGCCCGTCACCGCCGCCCAGCCGATCAACGGCGGAAAGGCGCCGGCGGCGCCGCCGATGACGATGTTCTGGGCTGTCCGGCGCTTCAACCAGACGGTGTAGACGAGTACGTAGAACAGAATCGACACGGCCAGGATCGCGGCCGCGAACCAGTTGGTCGCAAGCCCCATCAGAAGCACCGAGAAGACCGACAGCCCGACTCCGAAATGGAGCGCCGACTGGCGGTCCATCCGTCCGGCGGGAATGGGCCTGCCGGCGGTACGCTTCATCAAGGCGTCGATGTCGGCTTCGTACCACATGTTGAGCGCCGCCGCGGCGCCGGCTCCGAGCGCGATGCACAGGACGGCGGTGAAGCCGAGCACGGGATGGATCGGCAATGGCGCCGCCAGAAGCCCGCACAAACCGGTGAAGACGACCAGGCTCATCACCCGCGGCTTGGTCAAGGCGACGAAGTCGCGCCAGTCGGCCGGCAGGGCCTGGGTATCGGTCGCAGTGAAGCTCGTCATCTCTCACTCCTCGTCACCCGGGGCCAGCCCGGGGTCCGGGCCAACCGGCCCGGCTTCCGGCATCCGCCGGCGTGACGAAATTTCCCGCCTTCAGTCGATCTTGGGCAGGGTCTCGAACTGGTGGAACGGCGGCGGGCTCGACAGGGTCCATTCGAGCGTCGTCGCCCCTTCGCCCCACGGATTGGCGGCTGCCTTCTTTCCGGCCACCAGCGAAACGATGATGTTCAGGAAGAAGAAGAACATGCCGGCCGTCATCAGCAGAAAGCCGTAGGTGGCGATCTCGTTCCACGGGGCATAAGCCGCCGCGTAATTGGGGACACGCCGCTGCATGCCGTCCAGCCCGAGGAAGTGCATCGGGAAGAACAGGATGTTGACGCCGACGAAGAACAGCCAGAAATGGAGCTGGCCGAGCACCTCGTTATACTGCTTCCCCCACATCTTGCCGAACCAGTAATACCAGCCGGCGAACAAAGAGAAGACGGCGCCGAGCGACAGCACGTAGTGGAAGTGGGCGACGACATAATAAGTGTCGTGCATTACCGTATCGACGCCGCCATTGGCGAGGACGACGCCGGTCACGCCGCCGACCGTGAACATGAAGATGAATCCAAGGGCCCAGAGCATCGGCGTCTGGAAGGTCAGCGAGCCGCCCCACATCGTCGCGATCCAGCTGAAGATCTTGATGCCGGTCGGGACCGCGATCACCATCGTCGCCGCGGTGAAGTACATCTTCGTATTCACGTCCATGCCGACGGTGAACATGTGGTGCGCCCAGACGACGAAGCCGATCACGCCGATCGCGACCATCGCATAAGCCATGCCGAGATAGCCGAACACGGGCTTGCGGCTGAACGTCGCGATCACGTGGCTGATCATGCCGAAGCCGGGCAGGATCATGATGTAGACCTCCGGATGGCCGAAGAACCAGAACAGATGCTGGTAGAGGATCGGATCGCCGCCTCCGGCCGCATCGAAGAAATGGGTGCCGAAATTGCGGTCGGTCAGGAGCATCGTGATCGCGCCGGCCAGCACCGGCAGCGCCAGCAGCAGGAGGAAGGCGGTGACCAATACCGACCAGGCGAACAAGGGCATCTTGTGCAGGGTCATGCCCGGCGCCCGCATGTTGAAGACGGTCGTGATGAAATTGATCGCGCCGAGGATCGAGCTGGCGCCGGCAAGGTGGAGCGAGAAGATCACCATGTCGACCGCAGGACCGGTCGATCCGCTCGTCGATAACGGGGCGTAGACGGTCCAGCCGGTGCCCGCGCCCAGGCCGTTCCCGCCCGGAAAGAAGGTCGATCCCAGAAGCAGGATGAAGGCCGGCGGAAGCAGCCAGAAGGAGATGTTGTTCATCCGCGGGAAGGCCATGTCCGGCGCGCCGATCATCAGCGGCACGAACCAGTTGCCGA
>DAINCA010000013.1:0-21541 GCA_036732645.1 Allosphingosinicella sp. | reverse complement strand
GGCACGTTCACGAAGCCCGCCGAACAGCCGATCAAGGCCCCGCCCGGAAAAACGAGCTTCGGTATCGCCTGGTAACCGCCTTCGTTGATCGCCCTTGCGCCGTAGGAAACGCGGCGGCCACCTTCGAGGAACTGGCGAATGGCGGGGTGCTGCTTCCAGCGCTGAAACTCGTCGAACGGCGAGAGCCAGGGGTTCCGGTAGTTGAGCGCGACGACGAAACCCAACGCGACCTGATTATTGTCCTGGTGATAGATAAATCCGCCGCCCCAGCTGCCTTCCGCCAGCGGCCAGCCCTGGGTGTGGATCACCCTGCCCGGCTGATGCTTCTCCGGATCCACGTCCCACAGTTCCTTGAGGCCGATTCCATAGACCTGGGGTTGGCTGTCCTGGCCGAGCTGGAAGATCCGTTTCAGCTCCTTCGTCAGGTGGCCGCGCGCGCCCTCGGCGAAGAAGGTATAACGCCCATGAAGTTCCATGCCGGGCTGGTAATCGGCGCGATGCGTGCCATCGCGGGCGACGCCCATGTCGCCGGTGGCGACGCCCTTGACCGACCCGTCCTCGTTGAAAAGAACCTCGGCTGCCGCAAAACCCGGGAAGATCTCGACACCGAGGGCTTCCGCCTGGCCGGCAAGCCAGCGGCAAAGGTTTCCGAGGCTCAGGGTGTAGGTGCCCTTGTTGTTCATGAAGGGCGGCATGACGACGTGGGGGAAGCTGTATTTCTTCCTCTCGCTCAGCACCCAATGCTCGTTGCGGCTGACCGGTACCGTCAGGGGACTGTCCAGCGTCTTCCAGTCCGGCAGAAGCTCGTCGAGCGCGCGTGGGTCGATCACGGCGCCGGACAAGATGTGGGCGCCCACCTCCGATCCCTTTTCGAGGATGCAGACGCTGAGTTCCCGACCTGCTTTGAGCGCCAGTTGCTTGATCCGGATGGCCGCAGAAAGCCCGGCCGGCCCCGCTCCGACGATGACGACGTCGTAGGGCATGGACTCCCGCTCAGCCATTCATTGGACTCCTGTCGTCGCAAACCGCCAACGACTGGCAGATAAACAGCGACATTGAGATTGACCAGCCCGCGGGGCCCTGACTCAATGGCAGAAGCGGTATTGGGTGGGGATTGGGGCGAATGTCCTCGGATTGGGCGGCAAGCACGCTCAGATGGTGGTCGGATGCAGGAGTCGACGTGATTGTCGGCGAGTCCCCGCGCGACTGGCTGAATCCCGTGGATCGAAAATCGATCAGGCCTGAGGCTCCTCAGGTGGCGACCGAGCCCCCCTTGCCCATCGGTCTGGCCGATTTTCAGAACTGGCTGATGACCAGCAACGATCTGCCGGGTTCGTCACCATCGGCTGCCCGGCTGGGTCCGGCTGGCGACGGTTCGTCGGGTTTGATGGTGCTGACCGACTTCCCCACCGTCGACGATGTTGCGGCCGGAATGCTCGTCTCCAGTCAGGGCCTGTTCGACAAGATGCTTGAACAGACGTCGAAGAAACTCGGAATCGATCTGAACCGCCAATCGGTCTACATCGCGTCGCTATCGCCTCTGCGGCCACCGTCAGGAAGTCTCGATGCCGAGGCGGCCCGAAGATATGCCGCCATTGCCCGACACCACATCTTTCTCGCCTCTCCCAAAGCCGTGCTGCTGCTCGGTGACGTCTGCGCCAAGGCATTGGCTGGCGGCCCGGTGAACCAAACCCGGTCGAGATGGCTCGAAATCGAGACGAACGGCGGCCCGGTCAGGGCTTTGGTAACCCTGAAGCCCGAACAACTGAACAGGCAGCCGAACCTCAAGAAATATGCGTGGGAAGATCTCCAGATGTTGAAGGAAGGATTGACCGAATGAAGTTGCTTCGCACCGGCGCTTTCGCCGCGAGCCTTCTTCTCTGCGCGAGTCCGACGCTTGCGGCCGATTCCGCCGGGAGCGCTCAGAGTCCTGCAAGATCGGCTTCCCTCCCGACTCAACTCAGCAACGCGCAACGGGAAAATTATCGCAACGTTTTCGCCGATCTTCGCGACGAGGATTGGGCCGGCGCCTCCGCTCGCCTCGACGGAATGGGCGATGGACCACTCCACCATGTCGCCCGGGCGATGCTCTACACCATGCCGGGTTCGCCCCGAGTCGAACTCGGCCCCTTGCTTGAGCTTCTCGAGCGTGCCCCTGAGCTGCCACAGTCGGCCGATCTCGCTCGGATCGCGGTCACTCGTGGAGCGACCGCGCTTCCGAACATGCCCGAGGTTCAGCGCCTGGCCGGACTCGCCGGCCAGCCCCGCCGGGCTCGGCCCCGAAACATTCAGGGTGATCCTGTCGCTGACGCGCTCGAACCCCTCATCCAGCCGCTGCTCGTCGCCGATCAACCTTATCAGGCGGAGGCTTTGTTCAACGAACGCAGCTTCGGCCTCAGCCCGGAAGCGCGAACCGCACTCCAGCAGCGGATCGCCTGGGTCTATTTCCTCAACGGCAACGACCGTGACGCGCTTCGCCTGGCCGACCAGGCCCGGCGCGGGGTGACGGAATGGGCCCTCCACGGCGAATGGGTCGCTGGCCTCGCGGCCTGGCGATTGAACGATTGCAGGGCGGCCGCCGAGCATTTCGGCAATGTCGCCGGGCGCTCAGCCGATATCGAACTTTCAGCGGCCGGATATTATTGGGCCGCGCGCGCCGACACTGCCTGTGGCCACCCGGAGCGGGTCCAGGCGAGGCTGCGCAGCGCCGCTCGGCTGAGCGAGACCTTCTACGGCCTGATCGCGCAAAGTGCGCTCGGGATTCGCCAACGCTCGGCCGATCTCCAGGCGTTCAGTGACGAGGATTGGCGCGCACTCTATGATCATCGCAACGTTCGCGCCGCACTCGCGCTCGCCGAGATCGGCGAGGACGGCCTCGCCAGCGATCTCATCCGCCATCAGGCCAGGATCGGCAGTTCGCGCGATCATGAGCGGCTTCTTCACCTCGCGGGGCGGCTGAACTTCACCGCCACCCAAATGTGGCTCGCGCATAACGGCCCACGCGGCAGCCGAACAGAAACTCATGACCGCTATCCGGCGCCCAGCTGGCGGCCGCAGCGCGGCTGGCGGGTCGATCAGGCCCTGGTCTTTGCCCATGCCCTGCAGGAATCGAATTTCCGGGCCGATGCGGTGAGCGGCGCGGGCGCCCGCGGCCTGATGCAGGTTCGTCCCGGAACGGCGGGCGACCTCGTGCGCTGGGGCCGCACCAGCGGCGACACCACCCGTCTCAGCGATCCTGTTACCAATATCGAGTTCGGCCAGACCTATCTCGAATATTTGCGGGATCTGCCGAGCACCGGCGGACTGCTTCCCAAGGTGATCGCGTCCTACAATGCGGGACCGGCCCCCATCGAGCAGTGGAACATGCGCTTCGATCAGAGCGATCCTTTATTGTTCATCGAGTCCATTCCGTACTGGGAAACCCGCGGCTACGTGCCGATCGTCCTTCGCAATTACTGGATCTACGAGCAGCAGTTGGCGGACCGTTCGTCGAGCCGGCGCGCTTTGGCGCAGGGGCTTTGGCCGCGCTTTCCAGGCCTTCGCGGAGCGACGTCGGTGCGGATTGCGCCGAGGCGGGCGCAGAGCGCCATGGGCCGGGACTGAAGGCGACGCTGCCACGGCCACCCGTTTGTCGACAGTCTGAAGCTTCGCTCCCTCACGAGGGCGACCGAAGTTCACGGTCGGAGCTTGCTGCTGGACGGCGAGATGTGGTAGAACATAGCATGAACATAGCTGCGCTTTCCCCATTTCACAAATCGCTGGACGTCATATGCTTCGAATCTGCCGAGGCCATCCGCGCCCGGCGGCCGAACTCGCCGACAGTCTGCCGACGTCCTGCTGCCAGGCCTCTAAAGGCGCACCGCATGGCCACCGTAAACTTCGTCAACTTCGGTGGTTCAGCAGACAGCGGATCGACCGTAAAAAAGACCCAGGTCGCGACTACGAGCCGGGTATGTCGTCAGCTATGAGGCCGGACGTCCATTCCGGCCGCGGCGCCCCTGAGAACAGGACTCCCGACCGCTTCAATCTCCCGGTCCGGGAGGCCGATGGAGACTGGCTCGACGACAGGGACGTCCTGGACGGCGGCAGACCGGCCTTGCGTACGTCGGTGACTGTCGAAAAACCGAAGTCGATCATCACCTACAACCGATCACTGGACATCGGCTTCGATCGATCGATCAATGCCTATCGCGGCTGCGAGCATGGCTGCATCTATTGTTTCGCGCGTCCTACCCACGCTTATCATGATCTTTCGCCCGGTCTGGATTTCGAGACCCGTTTGTTCGCGAAGCCCGATGCCGCGAAGCTCCTTCGCGTCGAGCTTGGCAAACGGGGTTATGTCGTCAGGCCGATCGCCCTTGGCACCAACACTGATCCCTACCAGCCGATCGAAGGGCGCTGGCGCATCACCCGCAGCATCCTCGAAGTGCTCGCCGAGACGAAGCATCCGGTGACGATCACGACCAAGTCCGACCGCGTTCTTCGCGATCTCGATCTGCTCGAGGAGATGGGGCGGCAGCGTCTCGCTTCGGTTGCGCTTTCGGTGACGTCGCTCACACCGGAAATCTCGCGAACGCTCGAACCTCGCGCCCCCGCCGCCCGCAAGCGGCTGGCAGCCGTGAAACGGCTGGCGCAAGCGGGCGTGCCGACGACGGTGGCGATCGCTCCGGTCGTCCCCGGGATCACCGATCACGAGCTCGAAGCCCTGGTCCAAGCGGCGGCCGAGGCCGGGGCCGGCGGCGTCTTCTATTTGCCGGTTCGCCTGCCCTGGGAGGTCGCGCCCTTGTTCAGGGCCTGGCTTGACGAGCATTATCCGGATCGCGCCGCCAAGGTGATGGCCATCATCCGCGACATGCGCGGCGGCAAGGACAATGATCCGAACTGGTTCACCCGGATGCAGGGATTCGGCCCCTGGGCCGATCTCCTTCGAACCCGCTTCGAGCGGGCGATGCGCAAGCACGGCTTCGGCAATGATCGGCAAAAGCTGCGAACCGATCTGTTCGAGCCGCCGCAAGGCCCTCAACTGAGGTTGTTATGAAGTCCGACCGCAGCGCCAATGACTGAAACATTGTCGGTCACCGCCGCCCGGCGAATAACATTGGCGGCGCAGGGCTTCGGCCAGCCGCGGCCGGCGGGTGTGGACCGAGGACATTTGCGGCGGACGCTCGAGCGTCTCTCGCTCCACCAGATCGACAGCGTCAATGTCGTCGCCCGTGCCCATTATCTCCCGGCTTTCTCCCGCCTGGGCCATTACGAGCGGAATCTGCTCGACGAAGCCGTCTGGGGGGCCCGATCGCGACGCCGGATGTTCGAATATTGGGCGCATGAAGCCTCGTTGCTGCCGCTTGAGCTTCATCCATTGTTCCGCTGGCGGATGGCGGCGGCCGATCGCGGCGAGATCGGCTGGAACAGCATGCGAAGCTTCGCCGACGAGCACAGGCCGATCGCGGAAGCGGTGCTCGAGCGGATCCGCGGCGATGGCCCGATGGCGGCTTCGGACTTCGAGCACGGGCGAAGTCGAAGCGGCTGGTGGGAATGGGGCGAGACCAAGAAGGCGCTGGAATGGCTGTTCTGGGCCGGCCACGTCACGACCGCGACTCGCCGCGGCAGTTTCGAGCGGGTCTATGACGTCACCGAGCGCGTCATTCCCGCCTCCATTCTCGATCAGCCGACGCCGAACGAGGCCGAAGCCCACCGGGCCCTGATCGAACGGGCCGCGAGGGCTCTCGGCGTGGCGACCATCGGCGACCTGCGCGATTATTTCCGGTTGAAGCCGGGGCCCGCGTCCACTGCCGTCCAGGATCTCGTAGACGAAGGGACCTTGCTGCCGGTCCGAGTCATCGGGTGGAAGAGCTTTGCCTATCTCCACCGCGACTCCCGTCGGCCACGCCGGATCGGCGGGCAGGCGCTACTCGCGCCCTTCGACCCGTTGGTCTGGGAACGCGCCCGCACCGAACGGATGTTCGATTTCCGCTACCGGATTGAAATCTACACGCCTGCCGAGCGCCGGATCCACGGTTATTACGTCCTTCCCTTCCTGCTCGACGACCGCCTGGTCGCCCGGGTCGACGTCAAGGCCGACCGTCAGCGCTCCCGGTTGCTCGCTCGCCAGGTCACACTCGAGCCGGGAGCGCCCGCCGAGACCGTCGAGCGGCTGACCGACGAGCTTCATCTGATGGGGCGATGGCTTGGCCTCGAGTCGATCGAGCTTGGGGGTCAGGCCAGATCGACCTCGGCGACCTTGTCCTGATAATCCTTCTTGGGGTCGATCCCGAGGAGCATCTTGATGCCGGCGACCATCGAATTGCCGTTCAGCCAGATCTGGCCTCGGTCCGGGTCGAAGCGAAGCAACTGGAGCTTCGGGTCATCCTTGCCGCCCTCGAACCAGGCCGCAACGAACGGGTTCCAGAGCCGGTCGATCATGTCCCGGTCATTGTCGGGCGCCAGCCGCCCCTCGACCGACGCAAACAGATCATGTCCCTTGGCGGCGAAGTGAAGCATCGCTGCGCTGCCGTCCCCCATAGCCTTGACCAGGTCGACGTCCTTGGCGGTGAAGAACCAGATCGGACCCTTGCCCTCATGATCTTCATCGAGCTGGGCGGTCATCGGCTGCGCCTGACCGCCGTCGCGGCCGACGAGGCCGAGCATGACGGTCATGTCGGATTTGAGTGATTTCCAGAAACGGGCTTCGATTTCGGTGTCGGTCGACATGATGACTCCTGCTGGCTTTGCGGGACGAACCGACGGATCCATGACGCGGTTCCGGCGCAAAGTGCGACGGCGACAAAGCGATTGGCCTCGGCTAGGGACGGGCCATGACAAAATCAGCCACCGACCTGATGCAGGAGATCATCTTCTCCGCCGTCCTCGATTCCCTCGCAGCGCTGAAGTCGGCGTCTAAGGGCGTGCCCAACAATCTGTTGCGGGACGTCAATTCGATCCATGCGAATACGACGTTCGCCGATCTCCCCAAGGAGGTCCAGGCGTCGATCATCGCCAGCGTCAGATCGGCTTTCACCCGGCTTCTGAAGGAAGGCTATTCGGTTTCGACTGGCCAGCCGGCGCCGCCGTCTCGAGGCGCACTAGTGCGCCGCGACGGTCCGCGCCACGAACGTGGACCGAGGGCTCCCGGGGGCCCGCGCAAAGGCCCGGGGGGCCGGCCGCCACCGCGTAGCGGGGGTCCCAATCGAGGACCCGGACGCGGGCCGAAGCCGGGAGGTAAATAAGGGCCGCTCGCGCAGCGTCGAGTGCCGGCGCTGACTAGAGGGCTTTCTTCAGCAGCTCGTTGACCACCTGCGGGTTGGCCTTGCCTTGCATGGCCTTCATCGTCTGACCGACGAAGAAACCGAACAATTTGTCCTTGCCCCCGCGATATTCGGCGACCTTGTCCGGGTTGGCGGCGAGCACTTCGCCGATGACCTTTTCGATCGCTCCAGTGTCGCTGGTCTGCTTCAGGCCCCGGGATTCAACAATCGCCGACGGATCCTCCCCCGTCTCGAGCATGATCTCGAAAACCTGCTTGGCCAGGGTTCCGGAGAGCGTTCCGTCCGCGACAAGGCGCAGAAGCTCCGCGCCCTGGGCGGGAGTGACGGGGCTGTCCTCGATCCCCTTGCCGAGGCGATTGAGCGCGCCGAACAAATCAGAGATGACCCAGTTGCTGGCGCGCAAAGCGTGCTCGTCGCCCAATTCGGCGAGCAGCGCCTCGAACCAGCGAGCCGTCTCGACCTCGGCGGTGAGAACCGCTGCATTGTAATGCGGCAGGCCGAGCTGTTCCTCGTAACGCTGCCTTTTGGCGTCCGGCAGCTCCGGGAGCGATGCGCGACATTCGCTCAGGAACGTTTCGCTGAGCTCCAGAGGCAGCAAATCGGGATCGGGGAAGTAGCGATAATCATGCGCCTCCTCCTTCGACCGAAGCGACCGCGTCTCGACCTTGTCGGGGTCGAACAGGCGCGTTTCCTGGATGATCGTGCCGCCGGACTCGATGATGTCGACCTGCCGGCTGGCTTCATATTCGATCGCTGCCTGGACGAAACGGACGCTGTTGACGTTCTTGATCTCGCAGCGCGTGCCGAGCGGGCCGCCGGGGCGCCGCACGCTGACGTTGACGTCGGCGCGCATGCTGCCCTGCTCCATATTGCCGTCGCAGCTGCCGACGTAGCGCAGGATCGCTCTGAGCTTGCGTACGTAGGCGCCGGCTTCCTCCGGCGAACGCATGTCCGGCCGGGACACGATCTCCATCAAGGCGACGCCCGAGCGGTTGAGGTCGACATACGAAAAATCGGGATGCTGGTCGTGAAGCATCTTGCCGGCATCCTGCTCGATGTGAATCCGCTCGATGCCGACTTTCTTGGTGCGATCGTCGCCGAGCTCGATCTCGATCACACCCTCGCCGACAATCGGGTGGTAGAGCTGGCTGATCTGGTAGCCCTGCGGCAGATCGGCATAGAAATAGTTCTTGCGGTCGAAGCGCGACCAGGGGTTGATCCTGGCATTAAGGGCCATTCCGGTACGGACGGCCTGGCGGACGCATTCGCCGTTCAGAGTCGGCAACATTCCCGGCATCGCCGCGTCGACGAGCGACACCTGGCTGTTCGGCTCGGCGCCAAACTCGGTCGAGGCGCCGGAGAAGAGCTTGGCGGCGGAAACGATCTGGGCGTGTACCTCCAGACCGATCACGACCTCCCATTCACCGGTGGTGCCCTGGATGCGATAGCTGGACTGAGCTTCAGACATGGTTGGATTCCGCTTCGACGGCAGCCTTGTGAATTCGGTCGAGCATGTCCTCGATACCGGCCATTTGCGTCTCGGGGATCATGCCAACCGGCATGGTTCCAAGCGTCGCGCGGATGCCGGCAAGCGACACTTCCATGTCGTCGGCACTGGCGATGCCGCGCTCGGCGAGGATCCGCAGTGCGTGAATGCCTGCGAGGAAGCCAGCGAGGCCGAGGGTGAAATCGCGCTTCTGATAGGGATTCTCTTCCCTCACCACCACGACTCCGGGCGATGGGTGAAGCCCGCCCGCTGCTCGATCGCAAGGCCCGCATTCAGCACCGATTGCTCGTCCAGCGCCTTGCCCACCAGCTGCAGGCCCAAAGGCAGACCCTGTTCGTCGACCCCGGCCGGAACCGACATTGCGGGAAGACCCGCCAGGCTCGCCGGCACCGCGAAGACGTCGTTCAGATACATGGCGATCGGATCGGCGCTTTTCTCCCCGAGCGCGAATGCGGCACTCGGCGCGGTGGGGGTGAGAAGCACGTCGACCTGTTTCCAGACCTGCTCGAAATCGCGGGCGATCAAGGCCCGTACTTTCTGCGCCTGGTTGAAATAAGCGTCGTAGAAGCCGGCGGAGAGGACATAAGTGCCGATCATGATACGGCGCTTGACCTCGGCGCCGAAGCCCGCCGCCCGAGTGGCCTCGTACATGTCGTTGAGTCCGCCTTGTTCCGGCTGAACCCGTTTGCCGTAACGAACGCCGTCATAACGGGCGAGGTTAGACGAGGCCTCGGCCGGAGCGATGATGTAATAAGCCGGCAAGGCATAACGCGTATGCGGCAGCGAAACTTCGATGATCTCGGCGCCGGCGTCGCGAAGCCATTCGATGCCCTGCTGCCAGACCGAGTCGATTTCGGCCGGGACCCCGTCGATCCGATATTCCTTCGGTATCCCGACTTTCTTGCCGCGCAAATCGGGAGAGAGATTCGCTTCCCAGGCGGGAACCGGCAAATCGAGCGAGGTCGAATCCTTGGGATCGAATCCGACCATCGCCTCCAGCAGGATCGCGCAATCCCGCACGTCCCGGGCCATCGGACCCGCCTGATCGAGGCTCGACGCGAAGGCGACGATGCCCCAGCGCGAGCAACGTCCATAAGTGGGCTTGATCCCGGAAATGCCGACAAAGGCTGCCGGCTGACGGATCGAGCCGCCGGTGTCGGTGCCGGTAACGCCCGGGGCGATCCGAGCGGCCACAGCGGCCGCCGAGCCACCGGAACTGCCGCCCGGGGTGAGGGGGGCGTTGCCGCCATCCTTGCGCCGCCAGGGTGAAATGACGGGGCCATAGCCGCTTGTCTCGTTCGACGAGCCCATCGCGAACTCGTCCATGTTGAGTTTGCCGAGCATGCCAGCGCCAGCCGCGAACAGATTGGCGCTGACGGTACTTTCATAGACCGGTTCGAAGCCATCGAGGATCCGGCTCCCTGCGGTCGTCTGGACACCCTTGGTGGCGAACAGGTCCTTGATTCCGAGGGGTACCCCAGACAGCGCCTTGAGTTCCCCCGATGATCTCGCCTGATCGGCCGCGTCGGCTGCCGCGAGCGCATGTTCGGGCGTTTCGACGATGAAGGCGTTCAGTCCCCTCGCCTTTTCCGTGGCTTCGATAAAGGCGGAAGCGACGTCTCGGGCGCTGAATTCACCCGCGTGGACTCCATCGCGTATCCCCGCGACCCCGAGATCGGTAAGGTTCGTCACTCGATCACCTTCGGCACGGCGAAAAATCCATGCTCCGCCGCCGGCGCGTTACGAAGCACCGCGTCGCGCATGTCGCCATCGGAGACGACGTCGTCGCGGAGGCGAAGCTGGTTTGGAATGACGGCCGTCATCGGCTCCACGCCGGCGACATTCACTTCCTGCAATTGCTCGATCCAGCCGAGGATGTTGGAGAGCTCTGGGGCGAGCGCCTCGACCTCGGAGTCACCTACCGAAATACGGGCGAGCTTGGCGATGTGGCGAACGGTCTGAGTGTCTACGGACATGGCGGGCCGCTAGCATTGCCGGTCAACCACTTGCAAGCGAGCCGCGCTTGGGGTTGAGCGCAGGGGTGAAAAAGAAACGCTCTCATCCGGCCGTGCGCTTCCTCTGGATCATTGCGGGCCTGACGGTGCTCGTGATCGCCGGCGCCGTCGCCTATCGGATCTTCGAGCAGGATCTGATGCGTTGGGTGATGGTGCCGAAGACCGAGTTCAAGGAAGTGGCCATGCCGGCCGGAGCCACTTACCGGCAGCCGGCGCTCTGGATCGCCCGGCCTGGCCTTCGCCAGGATCCCTCGCGATGGACCCCCGAAGGACTTCAGCCCACCCAGGAACCGAAGTCTTCGGTATTCTTCATCCATCCCACCAGCTTTCTCGAAGCCTCGTCCTGGAACGCGCCGCTGGACGATGAGGATTCGCAGTGGCGCGCGAGACTGTTCGTTCGGAGCCAGGCCAGCGCCTTCAACTCGGTCGGTGAGATCTGGGCGCCCAAATACAGACAAGCCGCCTTCGGCGCGTTCCTGACGACGAAGCAGGATGCGCAGCGAGCGCTCGACTTCGCTTATCGCGACATCGTCGCCGCTTACGGCCAGTTTCTTCGTGAAGCGCCGGCCGACCGGCCGATCATCCTCGCCGCTCACAGCCAGGGCAGCCTTCATCTGATGCGCTTGCTTCAGGATCGGGTGAAGGGTGCGCCGGAAGTCGATCGGATCGTCGCCGCTTATGTGATTGGGTGGCCGGTCTCGATGACGGCCGACCTGCCGGAATTGCCGCTCCCGGCCTGCGAGACGCCGCAGCAGGCAGGCTGCATCCTGTCCTGGCAGAGCTTCGCGGAACCGGCGGATCCGCAGCAGATCACCGACGTCTATGACGCGTCCGTCGGTCCGAAAGGGGTTTCGAGAGCCGGAACAGCGATGCTGTGCACCAATCCGCTGACCGGAACGATCTCGGGCGAAGCGCCCGCCTCCCGCAATCTGGGCAGCTTGATTCCCAGCGAGGATTTCAGCACCGCGTCGTTCAGCCGCGGCGCGGTTCCGGCACGCTGCGACCTGCGCGGGTTTCTCCTGATCGGCGACAATGACCGTGTTCCGGACATGGGAAACTACGTTCTTCCGGGCAACAATTACCACGTTTACGATTACGCATTATTCTGGACGAACATCAGGGCGGACGCCGAGCGGCGCGTCTCGGCCTTCCTCGCCCAATGAGGACCGGCTGATGATCAGCCTGGCCGCTGCCGCCTTCCGCGAGGCGCTCCCTCAAGGCGGGCGCCTGCTCGGGCTCGATGTAGGCACCAAGACGATCGGCACCGCCTTGTGCGACTCGCAATGGACGATCGCGACAGCGGCTTCATTGATCCAGCGGACGAAGTTCACCAGGGATCTCGACGCGCTAAAGACGCTGATCCGCGAGCAACAGGTCAAAGGGGTCGTCGTCGGCTTGCCGCTCAACCTCGACGGCAGCGATTCCCCGAGGACCCAGTCGGTCCGAGCCTTCGCTCGCAATATCGAGGCGCTCGGGCTGCCGATTCTGATGTGGGACGAGCGCTGGTCGACCCAGGCCGTGACACGGACGCTGATCGATGCGGACGCCAGCCGGGCCCGGCGCGCCGAACTCGTCGACAAGATGGCGGCCGCCTACATCCTCCAGGGCGCGATCGACGCACTGACGATGGCTTAAGCCGCGATTCAAGAGCCTTGGCGGGAAGTTCCGCCGGGTCTACGCATAGGCTACGGAAACGTGGGCGCTCAGGGGGACATCATGCATTCGAGAATTCCTGCGATATTGCTCGCTTCGGCTTTTTCACTTGCGCCGATGGTCCCCACCGCCGTCGCCGCCCAGACGGCGGCTGCGGTTGCGGTCGAGCCGGTTCGCTACACCGCCCGCCAGTTCTTCGAGACGACGAACTTCCTCATGGCTTCACCAAACGGGGTCGCCTTCTCCCCCGACGGACGCAATGTCCTGATCAACAGTGACGCCAGCGGCGTGTTCAACGCCTACGCGCTACCGGTCGCGGGCGGCGAGGCGATCGCACTGACCCGATCGACGACCAACGCCAATTTCGCGGAAAGCTATTTCCCGAACGACCAGCGTGTCCTGTTCACCGCGGACGTCGGCGGCAACGAACTGGATCACCTTTATGTGAGATCCGAAGACGGCACGGTCCGCGACATCACGCCGGGCGAAAACTTAAAGGCCAATTTCCATGGCTTCAGCGCAGACGGACGCACGATCTTTGCCAGCACGAACGAGCGCAATCCCCAGATGTTCGATCTCTACGCGATCGATGCCCGGACCTACGAACGCCGTCTCATCTTTCAAAACGAAGGCTTCAATATCGGTAGCGTTGCGCGAGACGGACGCCATGTCGCATTGGTGAAGTCGCATAGCAGCGCCAACAGCGACGTATATCTGGCCGAGATCGGCGGTGGCGAGCCGAGGCTGATCACGGAGCATGAGGGCAACGTCGCCTTTGACGTCTACGGATTCACTCCTGACGGGCGAGCCCTCGTTTATGGCACCAACGAAGCCAGCGAATTCGGCCAGGCCTGGACGTACGAGCTAAGCAGCGGAGCCAAGCGGCCGATGATCGCAGCCGATTGGGATGTGATGTTCGTCCTTCATTCGCCATCCGGCCGATATCGGGTTCATGGGATAAACGAGGATGCATCGACCCGGCTGACGATAACCGACACGCTCAATGGCCAACCCATTGCGATCAATGGGGTGCCGGCTGGCGACCTCGGCAGCGTAAGGTTCAACCGCGATGAGACGATGGTGGCATTCACCGTCGCTTCCGATACCTCGCCTGCGGACGTCTTCGTCAGCGATCTGGCCACCGGAAGCTCTCGGCGCCTCACCCGTGCCTTGAACCCTGCCATCGAAGAGCGCCATCTCGCCCAGGGCGTTGTCACACGATTCCGCTCTTACGATGGCCTCGAAGTTCCTGGAATCCTGTATCAACCGAGGGAGGCCAGTTCGGCCAATCCCGTTCCGGCGGTGATCTTCGTCCACGGCGGACCCGGCGATCAAAGTCGGCGCGGTTACTCGTCGATGGTCCAGCACCTCGTGAACCATGGCTACGCGGTCTATGCGATCAACAATCGCGGCTCATCGGGATATGGGAAGACCTTCTACCACATGGATGACCGTCGCCATGGCGACGTCGATCTCAAGGATGTCGTTGCCGCCCGGGACTGGTTGTCCGGCCAGGACTGGATCAGCGATCGTGTCGCCGTCATGGGGGGATCCTATGGCGGCTACATCACTGCCGCGGCTTTGGCTTTCCACCCCGAAACCTTCGATGCGGGAATCAACATCTTTGGAGTGACCAACTGGGTGCGTACCCTGGAATCGATCCCTGCCTGGTGGGGATCATTCCGTACCGCCTTGTTCGACGAGATGGGCGATCCTGCAACCGACGCGGAGCGCCATCGCCGGATATCGCCCCTTTTTCATGCCGCCAATATTCGCCGGCCAATGCTCGTCATCCAGGGCGCCAACGATCCACGCGTGCTTCAAGTGGAGAGCGATGAGCTCGTCGCCGCTGCACGGCGCAACAACGTGCCGGTCGAATATGTGTTGTTCCCGGACGAGGGTCACGGTTTTCTCAGAAAGGAGAATCGGATCACCGCGTCCGAAACCTATTTGCGCTTCCTCGACCAGCATCTCCGGCAGAGTCCACCCGTCGCTTCGACCGGAGGCAGAACCGGCATGTAGACTGTCCGCGCAGTTCAGGAGAGCAGGATGCCAGCATTTGTAAGCGCTTGTGATTGGCGAATCGTTACGTCAGTCTGCACCGCATGACCGAGCAACCGACCAAGCCGCTCCGGGCCAAGCCCCGCTCCGAGGTCACGAGAACCGGCGAGCTGATGTCGCCGCCGGTCGGAGTCTTTCGCGGCGACCTAACGGTCGCCGAGACGATCGAAAAGTTGCGCGAAATGACCCGGGCAGCCTTCATAACCTACGGCTATGTCACCGACGACTCGGGCAAGCTCGAAGGCCTCGTCGTCATGCGCGACATGTTGCTGGCCTCACCGGATGCCACGCTCGAAGGCATCATGCTTCGCGATCCCTTTGCAATGAAGGAATCCATGCCGCTGGCTGATGCGCTCAAGGCCGCGCTCGCGCGGCATTATCCGGTCTATCCCGTCGTCAATGACGACGGCGTGCTGAAAGGCCTCATTCGCGGCGACGAACTGTTCGCGGAGCAACTCGTCGAGGTCAGCGCCCAACCCGGCCAGATGGTCGGTGTGGAGAAGGAAGAGAGACTCGATACGCCGTTGCTGCGAAGTTTATTGCTTCGCCATCCCTGGCTTCAGATCAACCTCCTGACGGCCTTTCTCGCAGCCGCCGTCGTCGGCATATTCGAAGGCACTCTGGCGCAGCTTGTCATCCTCGCCGTCTTCCTGCCCGTCATGGCCGGGCAAACCGGCAATACCGGCTGTCAGGCCCTGGCGGTGACGCTTCGCGGCATGACACTGGGCGAGCTGAAGCCGGAATTCGTGAACCGCCTAATAGCGAAGGAAACGCTGCTGGGCGTCTGCAATGGCTTTATGGTCGGCGTTACCGCCGGTCTCGGCATGTTCTTCTACGCCTACCAGCAAGGCGAAGCTCAGCCCTGGTTGATGGGCTTGGTGGTTGCAGTATCAATGGTCGTGAGCTGCACGGTCGCCGGCATTGCCGGCGCAATGATCCCACTTACATTGAAGCGGCTCGGCGCCGATCCCGCGACCGCTTCGAGTATCTTCCTCACGACGGCCAGCGATATCGCCAGCATGGGCGTGTTCCTGACGCTGGCGACCATGCTGTTGCTTTAGAATGATCTCCGCTCGGGTTGAGCCGCCGCTTTCGCACGCTTACAGCCCGCCTGATGACCGCTTCATTCCCGCATCGCCATTTGCTCGGAATCGAGGGGCTGTCCCGCACCGAGGTCGAGACGATTCTCGACGAATCGGAGCAATGGATCGCTTTTAACCGCGGCTCCCGGAAGGACGACCGGCGGCTGACGGGCCTGACCCAGATCAACGCCTTTTTCGAGAACAGCACGCGAACCCTCTTCTCGTTCGAGATCGCGGGAAAGCGGCTCGGCGCCCAGGTCTCCAACTTCCATCCGGCGGGCTCCAGCGTTCGCAAGGGCGAAAGCCTGATCGACACGGCCTTGACCCTGAACGCGATGCGCCCCGATCTGCTCGTCATCCGCCACGAAGCGAACGGCGCCGCTGCGGAGGTCGCACAAGTGATGGATTGTCCGGTCATCAATGCCGGAGACGGGCGCGGCGAACATCCGACCCAGGCCTTGCTCGATGCTCTCACGATCCGCCGCCGATTTGGCCGGATAGAGGGTCTCAAAATCGCGATTTGCGGTGACATCAGGCACAGCCGGGTGGCCAACTCCAACCTCCGGTCGCTGCCGATGCTCGGTGCCCGACTGAAGCTGGTGGCGCCGGCTTCGCTGATGCCGGAAACCCTTCCCGAAGGCGTCGAAGGGTTCGACGATCTGGAGCGAGGGATCGAAGGCGCAGACGTCGTGATGATGCTGCGGATCCAGCGCGAGAGAATGGAAGAAGCCGTTTCCGGCTCGCTCGGCGATTTTCATGACCGTTACGGTCTTACCCGCGAACGGCTGAACCGCGCTGCACCTGACGCCATCGTGATGCATCCCGGGCCTATGAACAGGGGCGTCGAAATAGACTCCGACGTCGCCGACGATGATCGCCGCTCCGTGATCCTCGAGCAGGTCGAACTGGGCGTGGCGGTCAGGATGGCTTGTCTGGACCTGCTGACTCGGCCCCGCCGCGATCTTTAGGAAAAATCGGCGGTCAGCTTTGGCCAGCTGACCGCCTCCCAGAGGGGACCGAAAATAAGGTCAGGCGCGTCGATCGCGCGCGGGCACATAACGGGCGGCCCAGCGGATTGCGGCATCGCCCGCATGGGTGCGAACGAAACAGGCACCGCCGCGCGACTTGATCGAAGCGCAAAGACGTCCTGCATCGAGCGAAGTTGCAAATCCCGCGACGGACACACGGTGAAGGGTCCGGCCACCGATATTGATCGTCGTCGTCGTCGGCTGAAGGCGGCCGAGACCATAGCTCCGCTCCGCATGCTGCCAGCCGCGCTCTGCATTCGCCTCGTTGCTGAATGCACCGAGCTGGACGACGAAGCGACCGCTTGCGGTTCGATTGGTCGGTCGGGCGGCCTCGGGTCGGAAGACGGGCCTCATGGGCCGATTCACGCTGGCGTTCCGAATGATCGACCGATCGGGTCGGGTCAGGGTTTCGGCCGAAGCGGCAAATCGCACTTCGAGTTCCTCAGCGGATGCGGTTTGCGGTACCGGGACCTGCGGGATCGCCGGCGCCTGTAGCTGAGCAGTGACGACCGGGGCTGATGGTGTCGGCCACCAGGCGGGTTCGGCCACAGTGGGTTCAGGCGTCCCATGAGTTTCGGTCGGTACGGCCGGGACCACCGACTGGGGCGGCTCGGGCGCAAGGAATGTGGCCGGGGTCGTGGGAGCAGACGCAAATGCGCGCTCTGGCGTCGGGACTAACTCCGCCAAAACGGGCGCGGCCCGAGGTGCCTGGCTTTGCGCCTCCATCATCGGAGCTTCCGGCGCTCCGGCTGGCTGGATCAACGCGAGACGAACCGGCTGACCGGAATCTTCGACAGGATTCACCCCGAGCAGGCTCGCGACCTGAGCCGATTGACCGCCCGGGCGGGCCAGTCCGGCCCACTGCTGAAGCCGGCGAGGAAGCTCGGCCGGTGAAATATCCTGGGCCGCGATGGCCCGAGCGCGTTGCCAGTTGCCGGCAAGGGCGAAGGCGAGAGCCAGGTTCTGGCGAAGCCGCGGAGTCGCGTCATGCTGACGAGCCGCGGGCTCCAGAATCTCGATCGCGCGATCCGGCATTCCGGCCAGCGCATAAGCCAGTCCGACATCGGCTGCCGGCGCCCGTCCCGCGAGATCGTCAAGTTGCCCGATCGCCGCTTGTGGGCGACCAAGCGCCACCTGCATCAATGCATAACTCAACCCGGCGCGGACGTGCGGCGGGTCAAGCTCCAGAACGTCGGCATAAGTGGTCCGAGCTGACTCGAAACGGCCAGCCTTTAGATAGAGGTCAGCAAGCAGCAGACGATAACCGGCGTCGCGGGGGGCCAGTTCGACGGCCCGTTCGATCTGGGTCATCGCTTCGGCAAGATTCCCCTGCTGGATCGAACGGATCGCCTGGCTATGCAGCTGAATCGCTTGCTCGGCTGGAGCGCTTCGGCGGGAATCCGGCCTTGCGATTGCGGTATTGGAGAGGAAGACAGCAGTGCCGATGCTCAATGCCAGCGTCGAGGCAGCAACGTTGATTGCGATCCTGTTCATCTTCCAGCTCCGTTCTAATTCCGCGCCGTGCCGGCTGCCGGAAGCCGCTGCGCCATGTTTTCCACTTCCGGGAGCGATTCCAGAAAGCCATCCAGAGCCAGGGTGACGATCTGCTGAGCCGATCGCCCCGTGAGGGCGCAGGCCAGTCGAAGCCGCAAATGCCGCTCCGAATCGAGCCTCAGAGTAAAGGCGGCCTTCTTGCCTGCCGGTTGAGATGTCCGCTTCGGCAGCGAGACGATCTTGGACTTCGCCACGGCCGTCGGCAGTGCCGGCGCTTCGACGGCGGTCACTTCCGGCTCTTCGACCTGAAAGCTCTCGGCAATCGCCCGCTGTTGAGCGACGATCGGCAGCTGCTCTCCGTCTGTGCGCGGTGTCCTCGGCGCCGGAGTCAATGCCGTGATCGAGCTCGGGACGTGCTCGAGAATCTCCGGCTCGACCTGTTCATCGACCTGAACATTATGGCCCATATCGTTCCAGCCAAGATCCTCGATCGTGGTAAAACCCTGGGGCCGCATCGCCGGCTTGGCGGTACCTTTTCGTGCCAGCAGTCCAGAGGACAAAGAGGCATATCGTGCTTCGTTCATCGCCACTTCCCCTTCACTGGCCCATCACACGCCGGCCAAAGCCGGATGCGGGACGTTGGGCGAGGGGATGCGGCACGACGCCACCAGGTGCGGAAAAGACGGTTCGGCGGAAATTCTTCTCGAGCCGGTCGGCGATATAGTCCCACAGCTCGACCACTTCCTTGGCCGATCGGCTATTGGCATCGACTTCCATCACGGTTCGGCCGTCAATCATCGATGCCGCAAAATCGGTCCGGTGGTGAAGCGTCACGGGAGCCACGGTGCCGTGCTGAGAAAGCGCAACGGCGGCTTCGTAAGTGATTTTCGCCTTCGGTGTAGCGCCGTTGACGACGAAGATGAGGGGTTTGCCCGCCCGCTCGCACAAATCTACCGTCGCGCCGACGGCGCGCAAATCGTGGGGGCTGGGTCGCGTTGGAATGAGGATCAGCTCGGCAACCTGGATGACGCTTTGGATCGCCATTGTGATCGCCGGCGGCGTATCGATCACCGCCAGTTTGAAGCCCTGCTGACGAAGGACTTCGAGATCCGCGCCAAGCCGCGCGACCGTGGTTTGCGCGAAGGCGGGCATTTCGTCCTCGCGCTCGTTCCACCAATCGGCCAGCGACCCTTGCGGATCGATATCGATCAGGCAGACCGGGCCGTATCCCGCCCGCTGTGCCTGAACGGCGAGATGGCCGGATAGGGTTGTCTTTCCCGATCCGCCCTTTTGAGAGGACAAAGCCAAAACGCGCATGAATTTTCCCTCGTTCCCAGGCGTAGGACCAAGGCTTGCACCTGCTGGTGCTAAAATCCGGTTAACCCAAAAGGCCCGGATACCTCTATTTTGGAAGTCTCGGCGCGGGCTCGGCCGACAGTTCGAGCAGCGGCCGGAAAGGTCACGCTCAGATCTTCACCCCTGCAACCACAAGCCTTTTGTCTATATGGTTCGACCCAAATTATGATCGGAAGCCGCCCTGATGAGGAGACTTAATGCTCACGCGAATTAGGGAAGTACGACGAGCACGCGGCTTGTCGCTTCAAAATGTTGCCGAGCGCTGCGCTCCTCCGACCACGCCGCAGACCATCGGCCGGCTGGAAACCGGAGCGAGGACCGTTTCCGTCCAGTGGCTCAACCGTATCGCGGAGGCGCTGGATGTGGACTCCGCCGATCTGGTGATTCTTTCGCCACGCGACGACGACGTTCCGGTGACGGCGATCCTCGATCACGATGGCGTTCGGTCACCTAGAAGCGAGACACTCTCCCTTGGACCACGCGCCTCACCAGGCACCGTCGCAGTCAAAGTGAAGTTCGCCGTTGGCGATTATCGAGCGGGCGACGAGATCTGGCTCACCCGCTTGGCCCCCGAATCCTATGTCAGCGCCCTTAACCGTGACGTGCTGGTCCCGCGACCCGGCGATCGCTTCGTTTTCGGTCGGCTGATTGGCCGGGAAGGAAACCGATTGCAGGTCCTGGATCTGGCCGCTGGCCGGCGTCAGATAGTGGTGACCGACCCGCCGTGGATCGCAGTAGCGGCTACCTTGACCCGAACGCTCTGATTGCGATCGGACGATTTGGAAGCCCGTGCGCCGAGCGTTCACTGGCCAGATGAGGGAGCCTGAGTCGCGCATCTGCGTTGGGCACTTTCACGTGACGGAGGTGCCTGTTGTTCCTGTTCTTCTCAAATCGGCTCGGCTGCGCCGGTTCGCTTCTCCTGACCGCCGTCGGCACGTTGCTGATTCTGCTATTGCTCGGCTGGATCAATTTTTGATGGTGGGCGGTGACGGGATCGAACCGCCGACCCTCTCGGTGTAAACGAGACGCTCTACCGCTGAGCTAACCGCCCGCTGCTTTTCCCTGCCACCGGTGGCCTCGAGGAGCAAGGTCGGCCGTGAACTGGAATCCAGATGTCGCTCCTGCCCCGAATCCCCACCCTCACCCCAGTGACTTCACGATCTCCTCGACCATCTTCTTTGCGTCGGCGAGCAACATCATCGTGTTGTCCCGGTAGAACAGCTCGTTGTCGACGCCGGCATAGCCGACTCCTCCCATCGATCTCTTGACGAACAAGACGGTCTTGGCCCTTTCCACGTCCAGCACCGGCATCCCGTAAATCGGCGAACTCTTGTCCGTTTTGGCCGCCGGGTTGGTAACGTCGTTTGCGCCGATCACGAATGCGACGTCGGTACGCGCGAATTCCGAGTTGATGTCTTCCAGCTCGAAAACCTCGTCATAGGGCACGTTGGCTTCGGCGAGCAGCACGTTCATGTGCCCCGGCATTCGACCGGCCACCGGATGGATCGCATATTTGACGCTGACGCCTTCTTCCTTGAGCAGGTCTCCCATTTCGCGAAGCGCGTGTTGGGCCTGGGCAACCGCCATGCCGTAGCCCGGAACGATGATGACCTGCTCCGCCTGCTTCATCAGGAAAGCGGCATCCTCCGCACTTCCGCGCTTCCACGGACGATCGATCGCCTCTCCTCCACCCGCGATCGCGTCACCGCCGAAGCCCCCGGCGATGACCGAGATGAAGCTCCGGTTCATCGCCCGGCACATGATGTATGACAGGATCGCGCCAGAGCTCCCGACCAGAGCCCCGGTAATGATCATCGCGCTGTTCTGGAGCGTGAAGCCCATCGCCGCCGCCGCCCACCCCGAATAACTGTTCAGCATGCTGACCACGACGGGCATGTCTGCCCCGCCGATGGGAATGATCAGGAGAAAGCCGATCGCGAAGGCCAGGCCGGTGACTGTCCAGAATATCCAGGGGCTCTGGTCTTGGGTAAACCAGGCGATCAGTCCCAGGATGGCGGCCAGGGTTCCCAGATTGATGACATGGCGGAGCGGCAGGAGGATCGGCTTGCCCGACATGTTG
>DAINCA010000012.1:15899-22119 GCA_036732645.1 Allosphingosinicella sp. | reverse complement strand
CCAGCTTCTTCTTCATCGTCACCTACATCCACATCTTCCGCGGCCTTTATTACGGCTCGTACAAGGCGCCGCGTGAGATGGTGTGGATGCTCGGCCTCGTCATCTTCCTGTTGATGATGGCGACCGCCTTCATGGGCTACGTCCTGCCGTGGGGCCAGATGAGCTTCTGGGGCGCGAAGGTGATCACCGGTCTGTTCGGCGCGATCCCCGTCATCGGCGAGCCGATCCAGACCTGGCTGCTCGGCGGCTTTGCGCCGGACCAGCCGACTTTGACCCGCTTCTTCTCGCTCCATTATCTGTTGCCGTTCGTGATCGCGGCCGTGATCATCCTTCACATCTGGGCGCTTCACATTCCCGGCTCTGGCAATCCCACCGGAGTCGACGTGAAGACCCCGCAGGACACTTTGCCGTTCCATCCTTATTATACGGCGAAGGACGGCGTCGGCGTCGGCATCTTCTTCATCGCCTTCGCGATCATGTTGTTCTTCCTGCCCAATTATCTCGGGCACCCGGACAATTACATTCCCGCCAACCCGCTCTCGACGCCGGCGCACATCACCCCGGAATGGTATTTCTGGCCGTTCTACGCGATCCTTCGCGCCTTCACCGTCGACTTCATCCTGCCGGCTAAATTGTGGGGCGTGCTGGCGATGTTCGCATCGATCCTGTTGCTCTTCTTCCTGCCCTGGCTCGACAAGTCGCCGGTCCGCTCCGGCAGCTACCGTCCGACCTTCAAGATCTTCTTCTTCATCCTGATCGTCGACGTGCTGGTGCTCGGCTGGTGCGGTGGCCTTCCGGCGGAAGAGCCCTACGTGATGATCAGCCAGGTGGCGACGATGTACTATTTCGCTCACTTCCTGATCATCCTGCCGATCCTGTCGCTGGTCGAGCGGACCTTGCCGCTCCCCAACTCCATCTCGGAGAGCGTTCTTCACGGCGAGAAGGCGGAAGCGGCCCCGATGGGCCAAACGGGCGGAACCGCGCCCACGACGACTGTGGCTTAAGGGGACGGCACGAATATGGTTCGCATTCTGGGCTTTCTGGTCGGGCTCGGCTTCGTCGGCGTCGCCGCATGGTCGCTGCTGTGGGGCGTCATCGCTTATGTCGGTGAGCCTCCGCAGGAGACTGTCGAGAGCCGCTTTCAAGAGCACGCCCATGACGTCGCTTTCAGCTTCGACGGGCCGCTCGGCCGGTTCGACCGCCAGCAGCTTCAGCGCGGCTTCCAGGTCTACAAGGAAGTCTGCGCCGCCTGTCACGGCCTGAGCCTGGTCGCGTTCCGCGATCTGGAGCAGCTGGGCTATAGCGAAGCCGAAGTGCGGGCGATCGCCGACCAGTGGCAGATCCAGGTTCCTTCGATCAATCCGGACACCGGCGAACCGGCGACCCGCAAGGCGCTTCCGGCAGACCGTTTCCCGAGCCCCTATCCGAATGAGGTCGCTGCGCGCGCCGCCAACAACAATGCGCTGCCGCCCGATCTGTCGCTGATCGTCAAGGCCCGCGAGGGCGGGGCGCCTTACATTGCCTCGCTTCTGACCGGCTATCAGGATCCGGCTACCTACAGGAATCATGAAGGCGAGGCGCTTCCACCGGAAAACCGGCCGGGTGAGGGACTCTATTTCAATCCCTATTTCGCGAACCTCAACATCGCGATGCCGCCGCCGATCACGGCCGACGGACAGGTGACCTATGCCGACGGCACCGCGCCGACCCGCGCGCAAATGTCCGAAGACGTCGCCGCTTTCCTGACCTGGGCCGCCGAGCCCAATCTGGAGCGCCGCCACGCGGCCGGCGTGGTCGCCTTGGTCTTCCTGATCTTCGCGACGATCCTCGCTTACATGGCCTATCAGAACGTCTGGGCGAGCGCGAAGCGGACGGTTCGGGTGACGGGACCGCTCGATCCGGAGAATATCGCGAAGAAAGAGGCGGCCAGCCGCGACGCCGGCGTCAACACCTGATCGTCGCGGCGGTCTTTGGTCCGTCGCCGGAGATCGCCCGATGATCGGTGACAATGACGATCTGAAGGCTCTGGTCCGAACCATTCCCGACTTTCCAAAGCCGGGGATCCAGTTTCGCGACATCTCCACCTTGCTTCTCGACGCGCGCGGCTTTGCGGCGGCGATCGAACGGCTCGCCTTCCGGATCGAGGAGAAACCGGACCTTGTTGCCGGAATCGAGGCGCGCGGCTTTGTCGTTGCCGCCGCTTTGGCGCAGCGGCTCGGTGCCGGGATCCTTCTGATCCGCAAAGACGGCAAGCTGCCGGGGGCGACGATCGCCGAGGATTATGCCCTCGAATATGGCAGCGACCGACTGGCCATGCACGTCGACGCCTGCGCTCCCGGCGCGCGCGTCCTGATCGCGGACGATCTCATCGCCACCGGCGGCAGCTCCCTTGCCGCAACCCGGCTCGTTCGTCGCGCCGGAGGGGAAATCCTGGGTGCCAGCTTCATCGTCGATCTGCCCGACCTCGGCGGCTCCGCCCGGCTTCGGGACGAAGGTTTTCCGGTCCACGCCCTGATCGAGTTCGAAGGCGACTGATTCTCCCTTTTCGGACGAGCGGCTTTAAGCTATTGTTCGTCAACGATTATGTGACTGTCCCCGGGAGATTTGTATCATGCGTAACCTCCGCCTTTCGGCCCTTGCTCTCGCCGCCGCCGCTCTGGGCGGTTGCTCCACTTACGGCGATTACGGCTATAGCGGCGTGTCCGTCGGCATAGGCTACGGGGGCTATGGCGGTTACGGCTACGGCTACGATCCCTATTACGATTATTATGCGAGCAGCCCTTATTGGGGCTGGTACGGCGATTATTATTATCCGGGCACCGGCATCTACGTCTACGATCGCTATCAGCGGCGTCATCGCTGGGACGACGGGCAGCGTGTCTATTGGACCCAGCGCCGCGATTACTGGCGCGACCGCGGCGATTCCCGCGCGGATCGGCGTGAGTTGCGCGAGAACTGGCGCGACTTCCGGCAGGATCGCCGAGTCGATAATCGCACTTTCCGCCAGGATCGCCGGGCCGATCGCCGCGACCTGCGCCAGGGCGTGGTCACGCGCGATCAGTTCCGCACCGAGCGGCGCGAGGATCGCCGCGAATATCGCCGCGAAGCTCGGCAGGATCGGCGACAGCTTCGGCGCGAGAATCGCCGCGACCGCCGCGACTGATCGAGGCGGTAATCGGTCCCGGCTCGGTCTAGGCTGAAGGACCGGGTCGGCGCCGGATCAGAACGATCGAGGTGAACCGCATCACCGGCACCTCGTCCTGGTTGGTGACGATCGTCTCCGTCCGGAACGAGCCGATTTCCGGCTTGCTCCGGGAGGGCGTCTTTTCGATGATCTTGCCGCGCACATGGAGCGTGTCGCCCGGGTAGACCGGCTTCAGCCAGCGAAGCTCGTCGACGCCCGGAGAGCCCAGGCCGGCTTGTTCGTCGTCGACGACCTTTCGGGCGATCACGGCCATCGTCATAGCGCAGGTGTGCCAGCCGCTCGCGGCAAGCCGGCCGAAATGAGTCTTGGCGGCTTCCTCGTCCGAAAGGTGGAAGGGCTGCGGGTCATATTTGCGGGCGAAGTCGATGACTTCCTCTCGGGTCACGTCATAATGGCCGAAATCGGTTTCGGCGCCGATCACGATGTCTTCGAAATAAAGCACCTTCACCCCCTGAACTTCTTGCACCTGAAGGCTGCCGCCTAAACCCGGTGGCGGGCATGCGCCATGGTTCTAGACCTGTCTCAGGTCCGGCTGGCCGTGCGTGGTCGCCCAGGTCGCGCGCTTGCTGATCGTCGCGTCGGGCGAGGTCACGCGGTCGAGCACCATGTAGTTGGTGCGCCATTCCTCCGCCGTCACTTCGCAGGTGAGATAGCCGCGTTGATCGTTGATGAACTTGAGCTGCGGATTGTTCGCGAGAATTCGATCGCTTCCCGGCCGCAGATCCTGGCCGTTGCCGCCGCTGCTGACGGATGTCGCGACGAATTCGACCGCGACCGGCTGGTCGCGATGATGAAGGAGCCCGGCAAAATTCTGATGCTCGTCGCCGGTCAGGACGACGACATTGTTCAGGCCACGCATCCGGGCGAGTAATCTTTGTCGGGCGGTTTCGTAACCGGCCCAGCTGTCGAGGTTCACGAACTTTTCCGGCTCTTCGCGGGTCCGGCGATCCAGCGACATCATCATCACCTGCTGAGCGAGCACGTTCCATCGCGCCTGCCCCTGCGCGAGGTTGCGCTCGAGCCAGGCTTCCTGATCCGATCCAAGGACTGTGCGGTTGGCCGCATTGACGTCCTGGCACGGCGTCGACCAGCGGTCGTTGCAGACCTGGTCGCTTCGAAACTGCCGCGTGTCGAGAAGGTTGATCGAGGCGAGATTGCCCCACCGGATATGATCGTGAATCGTGATGCCGTCCGGCCGCGGAAGGGAGGATCGGCGCACCGGCATATGCTCGTACCAGGCCTGGAATGCCTGGGCTCGGCGCAACCGGAATATCTCGGGCGGCGTGTCGTCCTGGGGAAGAATCCCGACCCAGTTATTCTCCACCTCGTGATCGTCCATCGTCACCAGGAAGGCGTGGGCGGCGTGGGCGCGCTGGAGATCGGCGTCCATCTTGGTCTGCGCGTATCGTTGTCGATAGTCGGTGATGTCGTACAACATCCGACCTTCATATTGACGAACTGGCTGGATCAGATCGCCGCCGAAGCTGGGACGCAAGGCGTCGCCGCCATATTCGTAGATATAATCGCCATAATGATAGACGAAGGCGAGGTCCTCGCGGGCGAGATGCCGGAAGGCGGCGTAATAACCTTCCTCATAATGCTGGCATCCGGCCACGCCGAAGCGGAGTGACGGCGATTCCCCACCCGGCAGCGGAAGGGTTCGGGCGCGGCCCTTGATCGACCGTTCGCTCTGGATCTCGAAACGATACCAATAAGGCCGGTCCGGCTGCAGTCCGGTGACCTCGACATGGACGCTGTGGGCGAGCTCCGGGCGGGCCAAAGCCTCGCCGCTTGCGACGATCTGGTTGAAGCGGTCGTCGGACGCGACTTCCCATTTGACCGGTGCGACGCCGATGCCCATGCCGCCGTCAGGCGTGAGCGGCTCCGGCGCGATCCGGGTCCAGATAACGAAGCCGTCGGGCGCTGGATCGCCCGCCGCGATCCCGAGGCTGAAAGGATAATTGCGCCACAAGGACTGGGCACGAAGGATGGCCGGGGCGAAAGCTGTCGCGGCGGCTCCGGCGATGAAATGGCGGCGGCTGAACATGCCCGATCCCTAACAAGGTTTCGTCGAGCGTCCGAGTCCCATGAAGGCAAAGCGATCTAGACGTTGAAGCGAAACAAGAGGACGTCCCCGTCCTGGACGACATATTCCTTGCCTTCCGCCCGCATCCTGCCGGCTTCCTTCGCTCCGGCCTCGCCGCCACAGGCGACGAAATCCTCGAACGAGATCGTCTCGGCGCGAATGAAGCCGCGTTCGAAATCGGTATGGATCACCCCCGCCGCCTGCGGCGCTTTCGCGCCCTTCTCGACGGTCCAGGCGCGCGCTTCCTTCGGGCCGGCTGTGAAGAAGGTGATCAGGTGAAGAAGATCGTAACCGGCGCGAATGACCTGGGCCAGGCCGGTCTCCTTGAGCCCGAGATCGGCAAGAAATTCGGGGCGGTCGGCCGGGTCCATCGTCGCGATCTCGGCCTCGATCGCCGCCGAGATGACCACCGCGCCCGCCCCCTCCGACGCGGCTTTCTCGAACACCCGGGCGCTGTGGGCGTTGCCGGTGGCGGCGTCCGCCTCGTCGACGTTGCAGACGTACAGAACCGGCTTGGCGGTGAGCAATTGCGCCCGGTCGAGCGCCAGTTTCTCCTCGGCATCCTTGGGCTGAGTGAGCCGGGCCGGCTTCGAATCGCGAAGCAGGTCCAGCGCCTGGCCGAGTATGGCGGCCTGCACTTTCGCTTCCTTGTCGCCTTGCTGCGCCTTCTTGACGAGGTTGGGCACCCGTTTTTCGAGGCTCTCGAGGTCGGCGAGCATGAGCTCGGTCTCGACCGTCTCCGCATCCGCGACCGGATCGACCCGGCCCTCGACATGAGTGACGTCGCCGCCCTCGAAGCAGCGAAGCACGTGGACGATGGCGTCGACCTCGCGGATGTTGCCGAGGAACTGATTGCCAAGGCCTTCACCCTTGGACGTGCTTCGCTCCTGGCCGGCAATGTCGACGAATTCCAGCTGGTTCTCGATCTC
>DAINCA010000012.1:13908-15889 GCA_036732645.1 Allosphingosinicella sp. | reverse complement strand
GGGTCGGAATGATCACCGCCGACTTGCCGATCCGGGCGAGCTCGTTGAGCCGCGGATCCGGCACCGCCACCTCGCCGACATTCGGCTCGATGGTGCAGAACGGATAGTTCGCCGCCTGCGCCGCCGCCGTCTCGGTCAGAGCGTTGAACAAGGTGGATTTGCCGACATTCGGCAAACCGACGATTCCGCAGCGAAAACCCATTTGCGTCCTTACGATGATCAGGGAGGAAGCCGATGGTCCGGCGTTCCCGCAGGCCGTTAGACGCTCCCATCGCGAAAGGCCAGCGCGGCGCTCGACACATCGTGCGGGGCTGCTAGTCTCCGACGCCTTGGGGGACTATCCGATGAATCGCTGCCTTGCCTTTATCCTGATGATGATCGCGGCCGCCTTGCTTCCGGCGCCCGCGCTGGCGCTGGCAACGCCTCAGGAAGTGCTTCAGAACACGGTTCGCCAGGACGGACTCCTCCCGGTCCATGTCGATCGCGACGGCGGTCGGATCATCCTTTCGCTTCCGACGCCCGATGCCGACGGAATGGTCGGCCGGTTCATCTACGTAGCCTCGCTCGAGACCGGGCTTGGATCGGCCTCGTTGGGGCTCGATCGCGCACTGTCTCGCGGTTCGCGCCTGCTCGTCTTTCGTCGCGTCGGGAAGAAGCTCGTCGCCGAAATCGAGAATCCGCGATTCCGCGCCAGCGGGGCGTCGGTTCAAGAGCAAGAGGGCGTCCGCCGGTCCTTCGCTTATTCGACGATATGGATGGCCGACATCGCCGCCGAGACCGCCGACGGCCGGCTGCTGGTCGACATATCCGGCCTGCTCACCCGCGACGACATGGATATTACCCGGGCGCTTCGCGAACAGGATAATGGCGATTACCGGCTGGTTCCGGAGCTGAGCGTCGCCGACACCAATTTCGTTCGCGTCTTCCCGCGCAACATCGAGCTTCGCGGAAGGATCACCTTCGCCAGCGCGAGACCGGGGCCGGAGGTGAACAACATCGCTCCGGTCAACGGCAATGCCAGCTTCGTCGTTCGGCATTCGCTGATCGCTCTTCCCGAAGCCGGCTACCAACCCCGCCGTTTCGATCCACGGGCCGGCACGTTCGGTTCGCAGGTGGTGGATTTCGCTGCCCCCCTGGGCAGCTCAGTCGTCTACGAGCTCGCCAACCGATTCCGGCTCGAGAAGGTCGATCCCGGAGCGGAGCGTTCGCGGGTCCACAATCCGATCACCTTCTACATCGATACCGCCGCCCCCGAACCTATTCGAACCGCCTTGTTCGAGGGCACAGCCTGGTGGCGCGAAGCGTTTGATGCTGCCGGTTACATCGACGCCTTCAGGGTCGAGATGCTCCCGGAAGGGGCGGATCCGCTCGACATTAGGTACAACGTCGTCAACTGGGTCAACCGCGCGACCCGCGGCTGGTCCTACGGCCAGGTCATCGAGGATCCCCGTACCGGCGAGATCATCAAGGGCCAGGTGCTGCTCGGGTCGCTGCGGGTCCGGCAGGACATGCTGATCTTCCAGGGCCTCGTCGGTGCCGGACAGACGAACAATAATGGTCCGAACGACCCGGTCGCGGCCGCTCTCGCCCGTATCCGGCAGCTCGCTGCGCATGAGGTTGGCCATGCGCTCGGCCTTTCCCACAATTTCGCGGCGAGCATCCAGGGCCGATATTCGGTGATGGATTATCCGGCGCCGCGCGTGCGCCTGGTCGATGGTGTCCTGGATCTCGGCGACGCTTATGGCGCCGGCATCGGCCGCTGGGACCGGTTCGCCGTCGATTGGCTGTACGGCGCCCGTACCGACGCCGAAGCGCAGCCGATCCTCGCTGCGGCGATGGCGGAAGGACTTCGCTTCGTCGGCGACGACGATGCCCGCCCAACCGACGCGGCGCATCCGATCGGCAGCCTCTGGGACGATTTTGCCGATCCGGTCGCAGAGCTCAGACGGATGATGGAGGTCCGGGCCGCCGCGGTCACCCG
>DAINCA010000012.1:5821-13808 GCA_036732645.1 Allosphingosinicella sp. | reverse complement strand
GGCAATAATGATCGTCAGACGGACATCGAAATCTTTCCGACTGCCGGCGGCCCCGTCTTCGATCCGATGGCGGCGACCGAGATCGGCGCGATGGTGACGCTCACCGAACTTCTCGCCCCTGAACGGCTCAACCGGTTGGAGCTTCAGAATCAGGCGGATTCGTCTTCGCCGAGCGCGCACGAGCTGGTCGACGCGCTGATCGAGGCCGCCTTCGCTTTCCACGGGCTTGACGCCTCGACCGCGGCTGTGAAGCGCAGGATTGCCACGACCACGGCCCTTGCGCTCGCGCGAACGCAGCGCGATCCGACGCTTTCGCCGACCTTGTCGCTCGGTCTGTCCGAGCGGGTTCGGCGACTGGCCGGCGACTTGTCCGAGCCTTCCGGAAATGCGACGCATTCGGACTGGAGCCGAGGCCTGGCGCGTCTTCTGAACGACGAGGAGGCCCTGCAAAGGGTGCTCGCCGATCAGCGCCGGCTTCCGAGAATCCCGCCGGGAATGCCGATCGGCGCCGCCGAAGGCGACGAGCCGGGTTTCTAGGGGGCGGGCAGGGGCTTCAGCTCGCGCTTATTCGGGCGACGAGCCTGGATCCCGAAGAAAGGCCCGAGTGATGCGCAGAAATTCCGGAGTTCGCGCGCCATAGATCGGGACATGGTCGCCGTTCGGCACGATCCAGAGCTGGGCTCCACGAATGGCTCGGTACATCTCGATCGGAACCACTACCGGAAAGAATTCGTCGCGGTCGCCATGGACGATGAGGGTGCGCGCGCGGATCGTCTGAAGCTGCTCGGGCGTGAACGCCATGTCTCCATCCTGGTCGGGAAGGGCTCCGAACTGCCGGACCAGCTCACGTACCTGGTCATCGCCCCGGCTGGCGCAGGTGCGGTACATGTCCTTCAGGAAAGGGGGCAGGCTTTCCCACTCAACCTGCTCGAGTATGTCGATCGCCTGCTGGGGGTAATGATTTGCCGCTCCGATCAGTATCAGGGTTTCGAGCCGATCGGGTTCCCGGGTCGCGAGGTGGAGCAGGTTCATGCCGCCGGCGCTGATGCCGATCGCCTTCACCCGCTGCAGGCCGAGATGATCCAGCAGGGCCGCAATGTCTTCGCTCGACTGGCGCATCGTGAAGCGGTTGGACGGGTTGGTCGACCATCCGTGGCCACGCAGATCGGGGATGATCACGCGATAGTCCCGGGCGAGTGCGTCCGCGATATCCGCCCAGTCGGCACCGCAGGCGCCGAAGCCGTGCAGGAGCAAGAGCGGCTCGCCATTGCCTAGGATCTGATAATGCATCCGGATTCCGTTCACCTCGGCGAACTGCCCGGGTGGAGCGGACTGAGCGAAAGCGGGCAACGGACAGGATGCGATCAGGGCGGCCACGAGCAAGCGAGAAAGAAACTGCTTCATCCCGACACTCCTACAGTTGGGAGCAGACTATGCGCACTCGCCCGGCTTGTCAGCAAAAGCCGCGGGGACGGAACTAATCCTGCATCCGAAGCGCGACATCGCTCATGAACCGCGCGTCGTCGCCTTTGGCGAGCCAGTCGGCTTCGGCGGCGATTGCCGCGAGGAGATCGCTGAGGCGGTCGGTTTCGGCTTTCGCGTAATTGCCGAGCACGTGCTTGGTGACCCGGTCCTTGTGGCCGGGATGGCCGATTCCGATCCGGACCCGGCGGAAGGCATTGCCGATATGGGCATCGAGCGACCGGATGCCGTTATGGCCGGCGGTTCCGCCGCCGACCTTCACCTTGACTTTGAAGGGGGCGAGGTCGAGCTCGTCGTAGAAGACGGTGACGTCGCCGGCCTCCTTCTTGAAGAAGTCCATCGCCGACCGTACCGATCGGCCGCTGTCGTTCATGAACGTCGCCGGCTTGAGCAGGAGGATCCGCTCGCCGCCGATCCGGCCCTGCCGGGTCCAGCCCGAGAAAGCCTTCTTCGCCGGCTCGAAATCGTGAACTTCGGCAATGATGTCGGCCGCCATGAAGCCGACATTGTGCCGGTGCATCGCATATTGCGCGCCGGGATTGCCGAGACCGACCCAGATCTGCACGGGCGCGAAATCCCCCCAGTCTTCGGCTGCCGGGGCATCCGCCGGCTGACCGGGCATCTCCACGCGTCGCGGCGTGAAGAGCGAGGCCAGCCAGCGGAGCGACAATTAGCCTTCCTCGGCCTCGTCGGCTTCTTCTTCGCCGACCAAAGGCACTTCGGCGGAGGGCTCTTCCTCGCCGGCCTCGGCCGCGGCCGCTTCGGCGGCTTCCGCCTTGATGCCCGACGGAGCGACGATCGTCGCGATCGTGAAGTCACGGTCGGTGATCGCCGAGCTTGTGCCTTCGGGCAAGGTGACGTGGCTGATGTGGATCGAATCGCCGATATCGGTTCCGGCGAGATCGATGACGATCTCCTCCGGCATTTCGGACGCATCGCAGATCAGCTCGAGCTCGTGGCGAACGGAGTTGAGAACGCCGCCGCGCTTGAGACCCTTGGATTCCTCTTCGTTGATGAAGCGGATCGGCACCGCGACGGTCACCGTCGCATGCTCGCCGATGCGGAGGAAATCGACATGCACCGGGCGATCGGTCACCGGATGGAACTGAACGTCCTTCGGCAAGGTGCGGGTCGCTCCGCCGCCGGCATCGATCATCACCACCGAATTCATGAAGTGGCCGGTGGACAGGGCCTTGACCAGCGCCTTCTCCTCGAGGTGGATCGAAAGGGGTTCCTTCTTCTCGCCGTAGACGACGGCGGGGACTCGGCCTTGATTGCGCAGTGCACGGGAGGCTCCCTTGCCAGCCCGTTCGCGCGTCTCGGCCGACAGCGTCAGCTGTTCGCTCATTGCATGTCTCCAAAAATGCGGGTTGCTTTGATAATTCCCGCCCACGCCTCCAGGGATGAATATGGGCAGGAAGCGGCGGCCTATAAGGGAGGGGGGCGGGAAATGCAAACCCACCGGGACAAGCCGCCCGGCCCGATTTCCCGCCTTCTCACCCTCGTCCGAGCCGCGTCCCGGGCGCCGCTCGGGAGATCAGAATCCGCTTAGGGCGAGATCCTCGTTTCTGACGACCCGATCCGCTTCCAGGCCATAGGCCCTTAGGAGGGTCTGGACGCTGTCCGGGCCGGCAAGATGGCCGGCGCCGACAGCGACGAAGACCGTGCCCGGCCGATCCATCCGCGCGTTGATGAGATTCGCCCAGCGCGCGTTTCGGCGGGTGAACAGCCATTGGTGGAGCTCGGGCGCCTCGTGCATCGAGCTATGCATCGTCGCGACGAGTCCATCCACGTCGCCGCTGGACCAGGCCGCCAGCATCGGCGCCATCTGTTCATCCATCGTCTCGAGCTGTTCGATCGTCTGGTTGAGCTGGGTCAGCTGCTGCTCGTCCGGCAGGCTGTCGAACAGACGAAGCTGCCACTCGACGCCTTCGAGCTCCGACACCGGCATGCGGCGCTCGCGCGCGGCCCGGGCAAGGGTCGCTTCCGGGCCATTTTCGGGGCTGACCCCGAGCCTCTGGGCCGCGGCGTTGACCATGGTCATCGACACGAACCACGGCTCGAGCGGATCGAAGGCGGCGGCCGGTACGCCGATCGAAGACAGTGCCTCCCCGAGCGCCACATTCTGCTCCGCGTTCAGCCGCTCCGACAGCTTCCGGCCATTGGGATCGACCGCGTAGCGCATCACCAGAGGTTGGAGCTCGGCCAGGTTCTCCGGAATGATCGCCTCGAGCATCAATTCGTCAGAGGAATCGAAGGCGACTTTCACCTCGTCGTTGAACCAGGGACGGCCGTCGAGCATGTGGAACGTGCCGAACAGATAGATGGTCGTGTCCTCGTCGCGCACGACCCAGATGGCGGGATTGGCATCGGGCAGCGAAGGCGAAGCCTGACTGGGACCCGAATCGCCGCTCGCCGCAGGCGTTGAACCGGTCTGACCGGCGCCGGCGATCGACGGCATCAGCATCAGGGCGCCCGCCAGCAGCAGCTTCTTCATTCGTGATACTCCTTGGTAAATCATTTAGCGAAAACGATAAAATAGGGAAGCCAAAGCGAGCGACACCCAGAAGACAAGAAACAGGACCCCGTGCATCGGCTCGCGAACGAGATCGGCCATCCACAACAGGAACCAGGGCGGATAAATGAGCAGATATCCCGCAGCGGCGACAGCGACCGCCTTGTACTGGGTCTGCTGCTCGAACTCGTCGGTGTGGCGCGCGAGCGCGATCCCGCCGCCAACGATCGCGGCCAGATAGGAAAAGGCCAGACCGATGGCGAACGGCGCCGGCCAGATGCGAGGCCCGGTGAACAGGCTCTCGGCTTCCGTATATCCCGTAATGAATCCGCCGATGAAGCCGATCAGGACGATCCCGCCGATGACGATCATCTTGCGCCGCCGCCTTTGCCGGTCGCGTTCCTCGCCCGAGCCCGCATGATCAAACACGCCACTGGTCCCCATTTTGCTCATCTTCGAAAATCTCCTCGATGCTGAGGCCGAACAGGCGCGCGAGCCGGAAGGCGAGGGGCAGGCTCGGATCGTGCTTGCCGGTCTCGATCGCGTTCACCGCCTGGCGCGAAACGCCGAGGCGGCCACCCAATTCAGCCTGGCTCCAGCCATGTTCAGCCCGCAATACCCGCAATCGATTTCGCAAATCTCTCTCGCTTGCTTGCTCTTCAGCATGTCAATCAAAGCTGACGATGTGTCAGCAAAACCTGACGAGGTCGATTCCCTCTGGGTGTCAAGTAAACATGACAAGGCAGTCCCCGGCGCATCGGCGCCGGTCGTCACGCCGAATTGCTTGCGGGCCACTGCCCTTCCTTGACCCCTCATCACCCATCGGCCAAAGCGAAACCCTCCTTGTTGCACCCGCGAAGGCCGATCCTTGGACAGCCAGCCGCTCTCGTTCCAGAAGCTGATCCTGACGCTCCACGATTATTGGGGTGCCCACGGCTGCGTCATCCTTCAGCCCTACGATCTCGAAATGGGCGCCGGCACGTTCCACCCGGCGACGACGTTGCGGGCTCTCGGCCCCGAGCCGTGGAAGGCGGCGTTCGTCCAGCCCTGCCGCCGGCCCACCGACGGCCGCTACGGTGAGAATCCGAATCGGCTCCAGCATTATTATCAATATCAGGTGATCCTGAAGCCGAGCCCTGCTGATCTTCAGCAGCTCTATCTCGGAAGCCTCGCGGCGATCGGCATCGATTTCACCCGTCACGACATCCGTTTCGTCGAGGACGATTGGGAAAGCCCGACCTTGGGCGCGTGGGGGCTCGGCTGGGAGGTGTGGTGCGACGGCATGGAGGTGACGCAATTCACCTACTTCCAGCAAATGGGTGGGTTCGAATGCCGGCCGGTGTCCGGAGAGCTCACTTACGGGCTCGAGCGCCTGGCCATGTACATCCAGAACAAGGACAGCGTCTTCGACCTCGACTTCAACGATTCGGGCGTCACCTACGGCGACGTCTTTCTCGAGAACGAGAAGCAGATGTCGGCCTGGAACTTCGAGGTGGCCGACACCGACAGCCTGTTCGATCTGTTTCGAAAGGCCGCGGCCGAATGCGAGAATTGCCTGTCGGCCGGCCTTCCCATCCCGGCTTACGAACAGGCCATCAAGGCCAGCCACATTTTCAATCTGCTCAATGCCCGTGGCGTGATCTCGGTCGCCGAGCGGCAGGCCTATATCGGCCGGGTGCGTGATCTGGCGAAAGGCGCCTGTTCGGCCTGGATGGAAAAAAACGCGTGGACAACGTGATGGCGGATTTCCTGCTCGAGCTCCTCTCGGAGGAGATTCCGGCACGGATGCAGGCCAGGGCCGCGAGCGATATCGTCCGCTTGTTCCAGGAGCGGCTCGCCGAGGATGGCCTGATCCCCGAAAGCGTCACCGCCTACGTCACCCCTCGTCGGCTCGCTCTCGTCGCCCGCGGGCTTCCGACCCAGACCGCCGCCACCAGCGAGGAGATCAAGGGGCCGCGCGTTTCCGCACCGCCGCAGGCGCTCGAGGGCTTCCTTCGCAAGACGGGTCTGAGCGCCGGGCAATTGCTCGAGCGCGACGGCGTCTATTTCGCGACGATCGAACAGGAAGGGCGTTCGACCGCGGAGGTCCTGGCGGAAGCCGTTCCGGACGTGCTTCGTGGCTTCCCCTGGCCAAAATCGATGCGCTGGGGCGAGGCCTCGGCGGCGCCCGAAAGCCTGCGCTGGGTTCGGCCGCTGCAGGGAATCGTCGCTTTGCTGGGAGAGCAGATCGTCGAGTTCGAGATCGCCGGCATCAAGTCGGGCGCTGCGACCGTGGGCCATCGCTTCCACCATCCGGGGACGATCACGATCGGAAGCGCGAGCGACTATGCCGAGAAGCTTCGCGCCTGCCACGTTCTGCTCGATCCCGCGGAACGTCGCGATTTGATCCTTGAAGGGGCCACCCGGGTCGCCGCGGAGGCCAAACTGGTCCTGGTCGATGACGAAGGCCTGCTCCAGGAAAATGCCGGCCTGACCGAATGGCCGGTTCCTCTGCTCGGCAGCTTCGATCCCGAGTTCCTGCAGGTTCCCCGCGAGGTGATCCAGCTGACGATGCGGACCAATCAGAAATATTTCGCTCTCGTCGACGGGTCGGGAAATCTTTCCCCTCACTTCGTCTGCGTGGCCAACATACTCGCCTCGGACGGCGGGGCGGCAATCGCGGAGGGCAACCGCAAGGTGCTGGCCGCACGACTGGCCGACGCGAAATTCTTCTGGGAGCATGATCTCAAGGTGCCGCTCGCCGATCGCGCCGCGAAGCTCGACCAGATCGTCTTTCACGAGAAGCTCGGCACCGTTGCCGACAAGGTCGACCGCGTCGCCCGATTGGCCAAATGGCTGGTCCAGGAGCGGATCGTTCGCAGGGTCGATGCCGATCACGTTCAGCGGGCGGCCCGTCTGGCCAAGGCCGATCTGCTGACGGAGATGGTCGGCGAGTTCCCCGAGCTCCAGGGGACGCTCGGCGGCTATCTCGCGCGCGCCCAGGGCGAGCCGGACCCGGTCGCCGATGCGATCCGCGATCATTACAAGCCGGCCGGCCAGAATGACGAGGTGCCGGACGATCCGGTCACCGTCACGGTCAATATCGCGGACCGGATCGACACTCTGGTGGCGTTCTTCTCGATCGGGGAAAAACCGACGGGTTCGCGCGATCCGTTCGCGCTTCGGCGGGCAGCGCTCGGACTTCTTCAGATCCTCGTTCGAAACGGTCTTCGGATCCCGCTTCGCGAAGTGCTGGTCCAGGCCGCCATTCTCCTGAAGCTCTCCCGGCTGGGCGCGCTGAATTCGGTCACCTTCCCGGATCTGCTCGACGAGGAAGAAGGCGACCACGAGATTACCGCCGAGGTCGGGTCGTTCACCTATCGCTACGGCAGTCGGATCTCGACCCGGTGGAACTCTGCGCTGACGCCGAAGATCGAGCGTGGCCAGCTGATCGAGGACGTCATCGACATCCAGGAAGCGGTGATGTTGTTTTTCGCCGACCGCCTCAAGGTCCAGCAACGCGAGGCAGGCGTCCGTCATGATCTGATCGACGCCGTGTTCGCTCTGGGCGGCGAGGACGATCTGGTCAGGCTGCTGGCGCGGGTGAAGGCGCTTCAGGATTTTGTCGAATCCGCCCACGGCGCCGATTTGCTGGGCGGCTACAAGAGGGCGGCGAACATCCTGAAAAAGGAGAATTGGGCCAGCCGCAGGCTCGATGACAGCAATTTCCCCTACAGCCCGGAGCCTGAGGAGCGGGCGCTTGACGAGGCGCTCGATGTCGCCGGCCCCCGCGTCGCTGCGGCCGTTGCCGAGGAGGATTTCGAGCGGGCGATGAAGGTCCTCGCCGGCCTTCGCGGACCGGTCGACGATTTCTTCGACAAGGTGACGGTGAACGATGCGGATCCGGTCCGCCGGGAAACGCGGCTCAACCTGCTTGCCCGGATGCGCGATGCCGTTCACCGGGTCGCCGATTTTTCCAGGATCGAGGGATGAGTGGCCAACTATCCTGAA
>DAINCA010000012.1:0-5721 GCA_036732645.1 Allosphingosinicella sp. | reverse complement strand
GCTGTGCATCGACTGACTGAAAGGTGACGATGACCCAATATGTGTACCGGTTCGGCGGCGGTGTCTCCGATGGAAAATCGGGCGACAAGGCCCTGCTTGGCGGCAAGGGCGCGAACCTCGCGGAAATGGCCTCGATCGGACTCCCGGTGCCGCCCGGCTTCACCATCTCCACCGAAATGTGCACCCGTTATTACGAGGAAGAGCAGAAATTCCCTGACTCGGTGCGCGACGAGGTGGCGGGCGGGATCGCCCATATCGAACAGGTGACCGGCAAGGGCTTCGGCGACGTCGAAAATCCTCTGTTGGTCTCGGTTCGCTCCGGCGCCCGAGTGTCGATGCCCGGAATGATGGACACTGTCCTCAATCTCGGTCTGAACGATGAGACGGTGCGCGGTCTCGCCCGCGCTTCCGGCGATTCGCGCTTCGCCTGGGACAGCTACCGCCGCTTCATCCAGATGTACGCCAATGTCGTGCTCGGGCTTCGCCACGACGCCTTCGAAGAAGCGCTCGAAATCGCCAAGGAGGACAAGGGCGTCCACCTCGATACCGAGCTCGAGGCGGCCGACTGGGAGCGGGTCACCGTCCGGTTCAAGGATCTGGTCGAGGAGGAATTAGGCAGGCCCTTTCCTCAGGACGTCCAGGAACAATTGTGGGGCGCGGTCGGCGCCGTCTTCGGCTCGTGGCAGTCCGAGCGCGCGAAGACGTACCGGCGTCTTCATCATATTCCGGGGGACTGGGGAACCGCGGTCAATGTCCAGGCGATGGTGTTCGGCAATATGGGCGACACGTCCGCGACCGGGGTGGCCTTCACGCGCGATCCTTCGACGGGCGAGCGCGCTTATTATGGCGAATATCTGATCAATGCGCAGGGCGAGGACGTCGTTGCCGGTATCCGAACGCCGCAATATTTGACCCTCGCGGCGCGCGAGCGTGCGGGCGCGAAGTCGCCATCGATGGAAGAAAAGCTGCCCGAAATCTTTGCCGAGCTCGCCCGGGTCTTCGATCTGCTCGAAGCCCATTACCGCGAAATGCAGGACATCGAATTCACGGTGGAGCGCGGCAAGTTGTGGATGCTTCAGACCCGTACCGGCAAGCGCACGGCCAAGGCATCGCTTCGGATCGCGGTCGACATGGCCCAGGAAGGCCTCATCTCGACCGACGAAGCGGTGCTTCGGATCGATCCGGCTCAACTTGACCAGCTGCTCCATCCGACCCTCGATCCGAAAGCCGAGCGCAACGTCATCGCCAGGGGATTGCCGGCCTCGCCCGGCGCCGCCTGCGGGAAGGTCGTGTTCGACGCCGACACCGCGCAGGCCTGGGCAGAGCGCAAGGAAAAGGTGATCCTGGTGCGGGTGGAGACCAGTCCCGAGGACATTCACGGCATGCACGCAGCCGAAGGCATATTGACGGCGCGCGGCGGCATGACCAGCCATGCCGCGGTCGTCGCCAGGGGCATGGGGCGGCCCTGCGTCAGCGGCGCCGGGTCGATCTCGATCGACTACAAGAACCGCCTGATGCGGGTCGCCGGCAAGGAGGTTCGCGAAGGCGAGATCATCACGCTCGACGGCGCCGCCGGCGAAGTGATGCTTGGGGAAGTGGCGACGGTCCAGCCCGAGCTGGTCGGCGATTTCGGGACGTTGATGGTCTGGGCCGATGCCCGGCGGCGATTGCGGATTCGCGCCAACGCCGAGACGCCGACCGACTGCCGGACCGCGCGCGAGTTCGGCGCCGAGGGGATCGGTCTGTGCCGGACCGAGCATATGTTCTTCGATTCCGAACGGATCTCGAACGTGCGTCAGATGATCCTGGCGGCCGACGAGACCGGCCGCCGAAGTGCGCTCGACAAGCTTCTCCCCGCCCAGCGCGGCGATTTCGAGGAGATCTTCCGGATCATGGCGGGGCTGCCGGTCACGATCCGCCTGCTGGACCCGCCGCTGCACGAGTTCCTGCCCCACAGTGAAGAGGAATTCGCCGAGGTTGCGCACGGGGCAGGGGTCGATGTCGACACGCTCAAGGCCCGGGCGAGCGAGCTCCACGAGGTCAACCCGATGCTCGGCCATCGTGGCTGCCGGCTGGGGATCACCTATCCCGAGATTTACGAGATGCAGGCCAGGGCCATCTTCGAGGCGGCGGTGGCGGTTGCCCGCGACGGCGACGCGCCGATTCCCGAAATCATGGTGCCTTTGGTCGCCACTCGGGCCGAGCTTCGGATCATCCGCGAGCTGATCGATCGCGTCGCGGCTCGGGTGTTCGAAGAGCAGGGTCTCGACATCGAATATCTTGTGGGGACGATGATCGAGCTGCCGCGGGCCGCCTTGGCCGCTGGCGACATTGCCGAGGAGGCCCAGTTCTTCAGCTTCGGCACCAACGATCTGACCCAGACCGCATTGGGGGTCAGTCGCGACGATGCCGGCCGGTTCCTTTCAATCTATGTCGAAAAGGGCATCTTCGCTCGCGATCCGTTCGTCAGCATCGACGTCGAAGGCGTCGGCGAGCTCATCTCGATCGCCGCGGAGCGGGGCAAAGCGGCAAAGGGCACGCTCAAGCTGGGTATTTGCGGCGAACATGGCGGCGATCCGTCCTCGATCGCCTTCTGCGAGCGAAGCGGCCTCGATTATGTCAGCGCCTCTCCCTACCGGGTGCCGATCGCGCGGCTTGCGGCGGCCCAGGCGGCGCTTCGGTCGTCAGGTTAGACGGACCGGTCGACGGGCCGCCCGTCTTCATCGCGCACGGCATTGCGATGGAGCGGTTCGCCTTGCGCATGGTCCTTGCGCAGGTTGCGGTGCTCCGTCTCGATCGCTTCGCGGCGCCGGACCTCTTCGCGGTAACGGCGCTTCCACTTGCCGCCGGCGAGGAACGCCATGCCGAGGAACAGCCCCAGCAGAAAGGCGAGCAGCAGCACCAGCCACTGGTCCAGTGAAAAGGCTTCCATGCCCCAGATCCTCCGTCATGGCTCAATTGACCAACTGAGCCTTCCAATCGCGGGGCGGCGGGATTGTTCCGCCGCCGTCGCGATCAGTTGGACAGGAGGGCGTCGTTGATCGAGCAGGCCGCCGGCCCGAGGATGACGATGAACAGCACGGGGAGGATGAACAGGATCAACGGCACGGTCATGATCGCCGGCAGCCGCGCCGCTTTTTCTTCCGCCCGCATCATCCGCTCGTTGCGGAACTCGGCCGAAAGCACGCGCAGCGCGCTGGCCAGCGGCGTGCCGTATTTCTCGGTCTGGATCATCGTCGTGACGACGCCGCGGATCGAATCGAGGTCGATCCGGTTGGCGAGATTCTCGAACGCGCTCCGCCGGTCGGTCAGGAAGCCCAATTCGATCGAGGTCAAAGCGAACTCGTCGCCAAGCTCGGGATAGGCCTTGCCGAGTTCGCGCGCGACCCGACCGAAGGCGGAATCGACGGTGAGGCCGGCCTCGGCGCAGATGACCAGGAGGTCGAGCGCGTCGGGAAGGCCCTTGCGGATCGCATGGGTCCGCTTGTCGACCTTGTTCTTCAGCCAAAGATCGGGCGCCTTGTAGGCGAGCAGGAAGGTGCCGGCGACGAGTCCGTATTTCTTGAACGCGCCCCAGGTCGGAAACCAGTCGAGCAAATAGACGAAAGTGATCGCGAGCCCGCCAAATACCACCGGCAAAACGAAGCGGGCGAAGATGACGACGAAGGCAAGGTCCTTGGAGCGGATTCCGGCCTGCATCAGCCGCTGCTGGGCCTTCTCGACCTGTTCGGCCTGAAGCATCTTCATCGACGAGAGCAAACCACGGACCCGGTCCGCAACCTCGTTCTTGTTGCTGATGTTGCGCCGACGCCTCGAGGTCGAGGCGACGATGCCCGCCTTCAGCTGCTCGCGCCGTTCGTTGAGGGCCTTGACCCTTTTCGCCATCGGATCGCGGACTGTCGTCGCCGCATAAATGGCGACCAGCACCGCGAACGTGGCCACGGCGGACAAAGCGGTTGCCACCATGACGACGTCGATTCCCATGAGCGTCGGGCCGGATGCGGGTGCCATTTCCTGAATATCCCTCTGATCAGATCTCGAAGTTGATCATCTTGGCCATGATGAAGGCGCCGATGGCCATCCAGACGATGCCCAGGCCGCCTGCGATCATCAGCCGCGGATCGATGAAAAACTCTGCCATGTAGGTGACGTTGATCATCCAGATCAGGCCGAAGACGATGAACGGCAAGGCGCCGATGATGTAGGCCGAAGCCTTGGACTCCGACGACATGGCCCGAATCTTGAGCTTCATGCCGGCACGCTTGCGAAGCACTTCGGCCAGGTTCGACAGCGTTTCGGCAAGATTGCCGCCGGTCTCGCGCTGGATCGCCAGGCTGATGACGAAGAACTGAAACTCCGGCGTGCCGAGCCGGTCGGCGGTCTCCTGGAGTGCCGCTTCCATCGTCCGGCCGATTCTCATCTTGTCGGCGACCGCACGAAATTCGAGACCCACCGGATCCTGGATTTCGGTTCCCACGATCCCGACCGTTTCGGAGATCGGGAGGCCCGAACGCAGGCCACGCACCATCAGTTCGATGGCGTCCGGGAATTTCGTGGTAAACTTGTTGACGCGCCGCTGGATCAATTTGCCGACGACGAAATGCGGCAGGCCGATACCCACGAACAGGGCGAAGGTCAGGGCCAGGATCAATGGCACGCCCTTCATCCACAACCCGCCCATCACCACGACGACGATCCCGGCGGAGGCCGATACGTAATGGAGCAATGTCCAGTCCTTGCCGGCCTGCTGAAGGCGCAGGCGAAGCAGGGCCGGATTGGGAATGAAGCGCTGGGCAAAGCCTTCCGCCGCATTTTGTTTACGGTTGGCGAAGATCCGCTTCATCTGGGCCTGGGCCGCGATTTCGGACGACTTGCTATGCCGCTCGCGAACACTCTCCAGCCGTTTCGCCTGGAGCTTGGCGGCCGACGGTCCCGAAAAGGCGACCATGACGAGGAGCATCGCCACCAGGACGGCGCCCGCCAGGATGTATATCGTTAGACCGGGCATCATCCCTCCTCGTCAGACTAAAGGCCGGCGGCGGTTCAGGCCGCCTTGGCGACCGGCTCCTTGGGCTTCTTCGCAACCATCGACTTGAAATTGCCGAGCTTGCTGAGAAGCGAGCCACCGCCCGGACTCTCCTCGCTGGAGCTGTCGGGATTGGCCTGCTCGAGCGTCAGGTTGAGCAACTGAACCAAAGGCTGGGTCAGTTTCGACGTCTTGGCGGCCTTGGCCAGCGGCTGGCCGAGCTTTGCCGCCTGGGTGGCCGACTTCGGGTCGAACGGGAGGACGATGTCCACCTTGCGTTCGATCGAATGCTCGAAATCCTTGCGGCTGACCTCTTGCGTGCTGCTCGTCTTGTTAGCGACGATGATCACCCGCGCCTGCGGCGCATTTGCCTTGAGCCAGGACAGGATCCGGATCGTATCGCGGGTTCCCGCGAGCGTGAACTCGGTGACGACGTTGACCACGTGGGCGTCGTTGAGCAGATGCGGATGCTGGACCAGCATGTGGCGCGGAAGATCGACCACCATGCCTTCGAAGGCGTGACGAATCTCTTCCTGAAGCTGGTAGTAAGCCGATCCGTCCGTCAGCATCGCCTGGTTGATCGGCGCTTCGGCCGAAAGGACGCAGAGTTTGTCGTTCGCCCGGACCATCGCCCGCTCGATGAACAGCCCGTCGATCCGGCTCGGATTCTCGATCGCGTCGGTCAGGCCGCGGCC
>DAINCA010000011.1:0-22490 GCA_036732645.1 Allosphingosinicella sp. | reverse complement strand
AGTCTTAGGAGCCAATCAGTCGGATGCGCCGCATGTGGTCTTCACCGAGCGCAAGGGCCAGCTCACCAACGACTTCTTCGTCAATCTCCTCGACAACGACACTTTCTGGCAGGTCGTCGACGAGAGCGGCGATGAGGAATTCATCGGCTATGATCGCGGCGGAAAACAGGAGAGATGGCGGGCGACTCGAACCGACCTCATCTTCGGATCCAACAGCCAGCTTCGTGCGACAGCGGAAGTCTATGCAGAGCGCGGATGTGAAGAGAAGTTCGTCCGCGACTTCATCTCGGCGTGGACGAAGGTGATGAATGCCGACCGCTTCGATCTGCCGCAGAGCAGGAAGCTCGACGAACCTATTGGCATCGCCGAACCTGCCGTGGCAAAATAAGCCGCAACGCGACCGCAGTGCCGGAGAAGCACCGCGGCGCCGGAGAGGGCAGATGCGGCGACGGGACGTGGATCGACTGGATTCGCGGCGAACCTACTGGGTGCCCGTAGTCGTGGCGCCACAGAGGAACTGGTGCGCCGCGCCGGGCTGCCGACGCGGCGCGCGGTTCATCGTCGAGCGTCACACGCTGCGACCGTGCCGTGACGAATTCGCTGCTTTCAGCAGTCAGCTGAGCTGCCTGAGATGGATCATGCGCCACCGCGCCCGGTTGAACCGCGCGCTTCCTGGCGCGCGGATCCACGCCGTCGCCCTGAACCGCTGGCTGCTCGGCCTGGATTGAGATCGATCATGATCCGGCGGAGCGCTGTCGCGAGTAGCTGGAATTCATTTTCCCTGGCGCTCGATCTTCGCCAGATCAGAGCGATCTGCCGAAAGCCATGATCGGATCGGAGGGGTCTGGCATCGACATTCGTGCCCGACAATATTCCGGCGTCGATCGCCATTGACGGGATGAAGGTGATCCCCAGCCCGTTGTCGACCATCTGGACCAAGGTGTGTAGCGATGTGCCCATCATCGACGCCTGGGCACGAAGCTCGGGGCGATTGCAGGCCGACAAGGCATGGTCCTTCAGGCAGTGCCCGTCTTCGAGCAGCAACATCCTTTTCTCGTCGATCGAGTCCACATCGACGGTTTTGCCGGTGGGTGCTTCACCTCTTGGGAAGGCGACAAACAGGGGATCGTCGAAGAGGGTGGCCGAATCAACCTCGCCGCAGGCGTAGGGCAAAGCCAGCAGCACGCAATCGAGGCGGCCGCGATGCAGAGCGTCGCAAGCCGCCTGGCTCGTCTCTTCGCGCAGATACAGTTTCAGCTTTGGCCATTCGGTTCGGAGCCTGGGCAACATCGTCGGCAACAGGAATGGCGCGATCGTCGGGATGACGCCCATCCGCAGTTCGCCGTGAAGGGGTTCGCCCTCGGCCCTCGCCATCTCCGCCAGTTCCTCCGCCTCTTGGAGCACCTGAGTCGCCTTGTCGGCGATCTTCTCGCCCAAAGCGGTGAACCTGACGACCCGCCGGGTCCGTTCGACCAGAACGACGGCAAGCAAGGTCTCAAGGTCACGAAGTCCGGCCGACAAGGTGGACTGGGTCACGAAGCAGGCGTCGGCAGCCTTGCCGAAATGGCCGTGTCTGCGGAGCGCCACCAGATATTGGAGCTGTTTCAGCGTCGGGACATGGACGGTCATACTGATCGATAATTCCAATCAATATAGTCTCTATAACGGGCTTGAACGATCAATACCAGAACCCTAGATGCTGCAGTGCGGTACGACACTCCGCTACAGCAAATCAAAAACAGGAGAATCGAATGCTCACCGTTGGTGACAAGCTTCCCGAACTAACCCTCCCGGTGCAGCAGGGCACGTCTGCCCTTCCGGCCGACGAGACGATCAATCTCGCCGAGACCAACGGCAAGTGGAAGATCCTCTTTTATTGGCCGAAGGACTTCACTTTCGTCTGTCCGACGGAAATCGTCGGCTATGGCGAGCTGAAGCAGGATTTCGAGGATCGTGATGCTGTCCTGATCGGCGCTTCGACCGACACCGCTCATGTCCACTTCGCCTGGCGCCGTTCCGACGAGGAGCTGGCGAAGGCCGACTTTCCATGGATTGCCGATAATGGTCGTCTGCTTGCCGACGCGCTCGGCATTGTCGACCGCAACGAGCATGTCGCCTATCGCGCCACCTTCATCGTCGATCCCGACAACATCATCCAGCACGTCACCGTGAACGGCCTCAATGTCGGCCGCAATCCACAGGAGACGCTTCGCGTTCTGGACGCGCTTCAGACGGACGAACTGTGTCCGTGCAACTGGACCGCGGGAGAAGAGGTCCTTCAGCCGCAGGCGGCCTGATCAGTCCTTCACGCATCCCCCCTTTTCGCGTGACGTGCGGATGGTGAAAGCCATCCGTGCCTGATCATCCCCCAGGCCCATGACGGCCAGAGGACCTCGACGGAAGGGGCGCGGCAAGCGATCTGCCGCGCCCCTTTTTTTCATTTTTAAGCAGGCACCGAGCAAGGCCGCTGACGAAAGGACAGAACATGTCTCTCAAGGAATTTGCCGATACGCTTCCCGACTTCGCGAAGGACCTTAGGCTGAACATCAGCTCGCTGCTCGGCGATCAGATGCTCGGCGACTCCAGGAAATATGGTCTGATTCTCGCTTGTGCCCATGGCACCGGCTATCGGCCGATCGTCGCCGCCGCCGAAGCGGAGGTCGAAGGCAAGATCGACGAGGCCTATGCCAATGCGGCACGCGCCGCCGCAGCCATGATGGCGATGAACAACGTCTATTACCGCTTCGTCCACCTCGCCTCGAACCCGGTTTACGGCACGTTGCCGGCGAAGCTGCGAATGAACGTCCTGGGCAATCCCGGCATCGACAAAGCCGATTTCGAGCTGTTCAGCCTCGCCGTCAGTGCCCAGAATGGCTGCGGCTCGTGCATCGACAGCCATGAGCGCATTCTGGTTCAGCACGGCGTGAAGGCGGAGACGATTCAGGCCGCGGCTCGAATTGCCGCCGTCATGAAGGCGGTCGCGACCGTCCACGTGACGCTTTAGAGCCAATCGCTCGATCAGAAGGCTTCAATCTGACGACGGAGTGGATGCGTGCGCGCGACTCCACTTCGCTCGTCAGCCCTCGATCCAGGCCCGGTGGGTTTGACGCTGGGACATTTCGATCGCGCTCATCTGCGCGATGAGGGCATTGGGCGAAAAGGTGCCGCGGGCCAGAATTTCCAGTCCGTCGTCGACGTCGGGCTGTGAATCCGCCAGTTCCCGCAACGCGGCGAAGCGGACGTGATCGCAGGGATGGCTTACGGCGAAGCTTTCCACGAGGTCGCGGGCATCGCCGCTGTCATGATTGGCGGCGAGGGCGAGCAGTGCCTCGGTCGAGCTTCGATTGAGGATCCGCGCGACCTCGCAATTCTTCACGTCGAATTCGTATTGGGCGAGAAAGGGCAGGCGAGGGGACGCCTCCATGATGTTGATCGACACCGAAAGATCGTCGGCCGGCAACTGATTATGGACGTCGCGATGGGCCCGGTAGAGCATGATCTTCCCCTGCTCCAGCCGCGCTTTCTCGATGAACCGCAGATCGACCTTCTCGCGAGGGACACCTGTGACCCTGGAATAATCATATTCGTAATATTCGCTCCAGTAGCCGGAGCCGAGATAGCCGACGGTCAGGAACGAGAAATTGTGGTCGTGCGGGACGTGGTAGAAGAAAGGCGAGCCGCCACTCATCTTGTACACGCTGTCGCGCGGTGACGGCCAGAAATTGGCACGGATGAAATATTTCTCAGACGCTCGATGGAGCATGATCACCTGAGAGCTGTATCGATTTTCGAGGCTCTGCCGGGTGCACCGGTCCTTGAGCTCGGCCACGGCGATCTCGGCCAGGAAATCGCGGTTGTTCGCAAGTCCCTTGAGCCATGGCGCGGCTGCGGCCAGGCTGTCCTCGTCGGCAGGGTCGAAAAGTTCGTCGTTCAGTGCGGCGACGACGTCACCGAGAGCAAGGGATCGATCCTCGTCACAGGCGATCACCCGCGCCATCAGGCGGCCTTCAGCAGGCCGGCCCGGCCCGCCGCGATCGACTCGAGTACCTCGCCGGCAAGGCGCCGGGTCTCATGATGCGGATCCTGCGCTGCCATCCGTTCGAGATGCGGCATGGCCGCCTCGAGATCGAGTCCGAGCAATTCGCGCATGACATGCCAGCGAACGAAGAAATTCGGATTGTCGAGGAAGGCCGCGATGACGGGAAAGGCTGCCCTACGTTCGAGGCTGCGCAGCAAGGGCGTGATAATCTGGATGCGAGACGCGCTGTCGTCTGCAGCGGTGCAGCCGACGAACGGATGGGTCACCGAATCATATGCGACGCTGAGCGGGGCCTGGTCCGGTTTCACCGTTGCCTGCAAGAGCACGATATTGGCGTTCGCATGCTCGATAACGAAGCTTTGGAAGCGGCCGTCCACGACGAAAGTCTCGCCATCTTGGATGTCGCGCTCCGCGACCATGATGCACTGGCCGGCGGTCGCCGCGCTGAAGCCTTGCTCGATCCGCGGTGCCTCCCAGAACGAGAGCCGGGCGCCTCCGGCTTTCACGAACTTGAGAATTCCGACCTGCCCCGAGAAACCGATCGAAGTGGCGCCGCGCGCAACGTTCTTCTTTGCCGCCAGTTGAGCTGCCGCGCTGACGCCGGCGGCGATCGAGACGAGTTCATCCTCGTAGACGATCAGTCCCTGGTGGACGTCGCTGTTGATGTGGCGGAACGGGGGAACGAAAAACGGGTCCCGGCGCATCGCGTCGGTCAGTGAACCGATCAGGGCTGCAGCCCAGTCATCCTCATCGAACAATCCGCGTACAGCGTCGACCACGCCTTTGGCGGTCGCCTCCGCGACCCCGGCCATGGCCGCGGCGATTTGGCGATTGGACGATCCCTGATTCCAGACTTCGGCATAAGCCGCGATGTCCCTCTCGGTTTGCCGGTGCCGGCGCCGATCACGGGTCCAGTCGCTAAGTGCCTCGTCGAAGATCATTGTGGCCCTTGCCGGTTAGGCCCGCTTCGGGCGCGGGTCCTCGGCGGCATCAAGCCGCCCGACGTCGGTAGATCAGGAGCCGCCGCTGGTGCCGATATAGACGGCGATTCCCGCAGCGATGCCGAGGCAGATGCCGCCGCCGACTTCCTGCTGCCGGGTAGATCCGGAGATGGCGACTTCGGTGTCGAGTTCCGGAAGCGTATCAACGTTCATCCGGAGCGTTTCGTCGGAATGGGTCATGGCCAGCCTTTCCTCTCGCGAGCTCAGGCAGGCTTCTCTCATTCAAACATTGATACTTTCCTAAGGGCGATGCCGCGCGCCATTCAATCCTGTGCGGATTCAGCCCTGAAAGTCTCTCTGAGTGAAGCGAGGCGCTCCAGTTCGTGCCGCGAGGCCCGTAGCGAACGCGTGAAAGCCATCGCCACGACAGCGACGACAAGGATCGCACCGGCCGCCATCCACAAGCCGAGACTCGGATCGGATGCTATGCGTGCGTAGAGCTGACCGGAACTTCGATCGACCAGGGCAGCGACGCCCAAGCCCAGCAGGAAGCTCGGGACGATCCCTATCAGCTGAAAGCGTGTCCGCTTCAGCGTCGCCCGAGTCCGAGCGATGGACTGGTCGAGCATTTCTTCGCTCGATCCGGTCAGGCTTCGAAGTTCGTCCGCACGCAATCGCCGGCTTCGCGCCTGGCCAGCCAGCATGATCACGATGGCAGCACCTCCGACCAGCAATGTGTCTATCCGAGGATTGGTCAGGACCAGGATCACCACGACCGCGGCGACGACGACCGCTGCGGCGATATCGACGAACTGGCCCCAGCGGGCCTTATTCCGCACCGCATCGGCCGTCCGCCGGAGCGATTCCATTTCGGCTGCGCTCGGCCGCTGACGCCACAGGTCACCGAGATGGTCGTAGTCGAGTTCCGTCATGGCCGTTGCTCCAGCATCTTCTTTAGGCCCGCTTTCGCCCTCGTGAGGCGCAAGGCCAATGCGTTCGGTGCAATGTTCAGCATTCCGGCAATTTCGGCATAGTCGAAACCTTCGAGAAGCAGGACGATCACCTCCCTTTGAGGCAGCGGCAGCCGACGGGTCGCTTCGAGCAACGAGCGGTGTTCGCTTGCTTCGATGGCGCGTTCTTCCGGGCTTGGGCTGTTGGTGGCCAGTTCCTCGGGAACCTCGGCTATTGGAGGCTGCCGAACCTGCTTTGCGACGAAAGAGATCGATCGATTCTGGGCGATACGGGCAATGAACGTTCGAAGCGATGAATCGGCCCGAAAGCTCGGCAGCGCCTGCCACACCGCGAGGAAGATCTGTTGCGTGAGATCCTCTCTCAGTGCCGCGTCGGCTTCGTACGTCATGGCGATGCGCGAAACGAGCGGACCGTGATCGGCGACGATCTGGTCGAACGAAGGCTGGTCATTCGCCTCCGCCTCCTGGCCGTCCTGCCTCTGGATCACTGCCGCCATTGCCCCATTCCGGCGCTTTCATCTCATATCGCAGGGAACGCCGCCAGCCGCGACCGAGTTATGCCCCGCGCTGGAAGCCATGATCGGAATGTTCCTGCGAAGCCGATATATCGCCAACTCTGGAAATATCGGCCGACCTCGCTTATCTCTCCCGCTTAACGGCGAGGGCATTGTCTCCATGGCTTCTGGCCTTCTGGCGTATCTGGACTCGATCAAGGCTCGCGATCCCGCGCCTCATTCGCGTTGGGAAGTGCTTCTTTATCCGGGCGTCTGGGCGGTCGGCTTCCACCGCGTGGCCCACTGGCTTTACAAGGGCGATCTTTACTTTCTGGCGCGGCTGGTGAACCATCTTTCACGGATGCTGACGGCGATCGATATTCATCCCGGGGCGGTGATCGGACGCAATTTTTTCATCGATCACGGATTCACGGTCATCGGCGAAACTGCCGAAATCGGCGACGATGTCACAATCTACCAGCAGGTCACCCTGGGCGGCACCAATCCGACCGACGGAGTCGCCGGCAAACGACACCCTACGATCGAGGATGGCGTGATCATCGGTTCTGGAGCGCAGGTGCTCGGGCCGATCACCATCGGCGCTCGCGCGCGGATCGGCGCGAATTCGGTCGTCAATCGCGACGTTACGCCGGGCGCGACGATGGTGGGGATTCCGGCAAGATCGACATTGGTCGACGCTGGCGAAAGCAGCACGGCCAACTTCCTGCCTTATGGAACGCCCTGCAGCGAGATCTTCGATCCGGCTTCGCAAAAGCTTGAACTGCTCCAGTGCGAGGTCGAGCAGCTGCGCAAGCGCGTCGCCGAGCTGATCGCCGAGCGGGAGCGAACCACATCGGAGCGCGATCCGGTGAGCGGGGAGCGTGACCTCAAAGAGCAGGGCCGCGCCTGATGGGCACGGTCCTGCCATTTCCAGGACCGCAATCGACAGCACAAACGGGTTTCGAGCGTTCCGAACTGAATCGGATCGTCGATCTGTATGGGCGAATGGTCGCCGCGGGCCTGTGGAAGGATTATGCGATCGAGTTCCGGCCAGATGCCGCCGCCTTCTGGGCGTTTCGCCGAGCCGCCGAGCGACCCGAGTACAAGATCGAGAAACGTCCCGGCCTTCGCCACAAACAAGGCATGTGGGCCTTGATCGGGGAAGCGGGGCAGGTGCTTCGCCGCGGCCATGAACTTGGACCCGTGCTTGCGCCGATCGAGCGTCGGCTTCTCAAGCTGGTTGGCGAAGGCTGAAAAAAGGCCCCTCCCGCGAACGGAAGGGGCCAGGTTCAAACGATGTTTTTATTGTCTTGTCAGGCCGCAGCCGGGGCCACGGCTACCCGGTCGACGACGGGCAAGCGGGCGCGCAATCCCTCTGGAAGCGGCTGAACCACCGCCCGACGGGCATTGGTCCAGAAGGCGGAAAGAAGCAGCAGCGCCGAACCGATGACCAAGGAGGTCAAGGCGATGCTGAGCTCCACCGCGCCGTAGGTCTCAAAGAGGCTGTTCAGCGCATAAAGGACATAAGCGAGCGCCGAGACCAGAAGCGCGCGGCGATCGATCGCCAGAGCCACCAGGCCGAGCACGACATACAGAAGGACGACCGCGATTCCATCGAGGGTCGATGCGGCCCCTTCCGTCAGCCCGAGCAAGGAAAAGATGGGGTGGACGATCAGCGGCGCCGCCAGCAGGTGAAGCCAGAAGGCGACATCGGAACGGCGAGTTTCGCGCCGGGGATCGGAAGAGTCCCAGCGCATCGCGAACAGGAATGTGCCGATACCGAGCAGCAAGGCCATCCCCTCCAGGATCGACATGATCTGCTCACCGCGTTCGTCGCTGATGTTCTGGCCGTCCCCCACAAGCGAAGAAGCGATAAGAGCGAGCACCAGTGCCACCGCTGCCGCAGCGCCCGCGGCGACGGTGATGGGCACCCTGAATCGGCGCCAATGGAACCAGGTCGCAGCGACCGCTATCGCCGCGCCGGCCGACAGCAACAGGGCGAAGGCCGAGGCGTTCTGGTCGAAATAATCTGGACCGATGATCAAAGCGAGGCCGAACGTGGCGGCCGCCAGGACCCCGCCGGCGAACGCCAGCAGCAGGATGATGCTGGGAAGGGCCATCCGGCGTTGCCGCGTGAAGAATTCCGCAAGTCCCCAGGCACTCGCCGCGACCAGCAGACCCGACATTGGCGAGGGCCCTTCGACGTCGATGCGCGGGCCGATATAATGGCCTATCCAGCCCATGGCGACGAGCAGGATCGCGGCCGCAATGGCGACGAATATGTCGTTGAATCCGGTCAGGAGCCGGAAATGCTCTTCGTCCACCACCGGCATGTGCCGCCCGCTCGCGACGAAATCCCTGAATCGGGACGCCTGGTCGGGCGTGAGCGCCCCACCGGCGATCGCAGCCTCCAGATCGCTTTCGCTATACATTGAATCTCTCCTCCCTGAACCGCCGGCCCTATCACGAGTGCATTAGTGGTGCAATACACTATGACAGGAGCAGGCGCGGGGGGCTTGGGATCGCGGCGCTGGCGTCTCGCGGAGATCAGCCCCCCTGGAGCCGCTGCATGATAGTCATCGCCTGCTCCGCGCCGGACTGGGGCACGATCTCGCCTTCCCGATCGGTGATGGCGGCCCAGCTGGCGGCAACGGCTTCGGGTGTCGGTTCAGACAGGGTTGCGCCCCGGGTGAGGGTGACGAAAGCGGCCTGAACGACTCCGGCCCCGGCGCCGACGATCATGTTGGTCGGCGCCGCTTCCGAGACCAGGAAAAGGGCCGCGGGCGCTACCTGCTCGGGCCGGAAGCGATCAAGCAGCTCGGCGGGGAAGATATCTTCCGTCATTCGCGTGGCCGCGGTGGGCGCGATCGTGTTGACCCGGACGTTGTACTTGGCACCCTCCAGCGCCAGCGTTTTCGCGAGTCCTGCGAGACCGAGCTTCGCGGCGCCGTAATTGGCCTGCCCGAAATTGCCGTACAGACCCGTCGATGAGCTCGTCATCAGGATTCGGCCGTAAGCCTGCTCACGCATCGTTTCCCAGACCATATGGGTGCAATTCGCCGATCCGATGAGATGAACGTCCACCACGACGCGGAAATCCTCCATGTCCATCTTTGCGAAGCTCTTGTCGCGAAGGATCCCGGCGTTGTTGATGAGGATATGGACGCCGCCCAGCTCGGCTTTCGCCTGCTCGACCATCGCTTTCACCTGGGCAAGGTCGGTGACGCTCGCATCATTGGCGACGGCGACGCCCCCCGCCGAACTTATCTCTTCCACGACCGCCGCGGCGGCGTCGCTTCTGCCGGCTCCATCGCGGGAGCCGCCCAAATCGTTGACCATTACCTTTGCCCCGCGCTTCGCGAGCTCGATTGCGTAGGCCCGACCAAGACCGCCGCCGGCGCCGGTGACGATCGCCACCCGGCCTTCGAAACCAATTTTCATGCTGGAAACCCTCTAAGCGCTCATGATGTCGCTGGGGGTAGGACAAAGAACAAGGACGGCAAAGCCCCGCTGCGCCGAACCGCCAGGTCCAGCGTCAGCGGGCCGATGCTTGTCAGCTCACCGGCGGCGCGAACCGCGCTCGTAAGCCTGTACGCAATTGTCGGTGACGGTCCGTGAACAAGCGGGATATTCCTGATCGGCGGGCCGAGCGGCAAAGGCGGCCCGCTGGTTCGGATTCGCGACGACGGTAGCCCCGGCCGGGACGGTGACCACCTCGTTGGTTCCGGCGGGAGCCGTGGCGGGGTCCGATACGACAGGGATTCCACGCGCGTCGCGTTCGGGACTGTCATTCGCTGGAGCGACGGTCTGCTGAGCGACCGCCGCTGTTCCGAACAACAAAGCGGCAGCGAAAAGTGCTGATTTCATCAATCATCCTCCTTGGTTGCAGCGCCCGCTAAGCCGGCGCCCACGCACCGCCGAACGCCATCGAGAGCGGTCGGCTGGAGGATAAACGAGGCTGCAGCCGTTTTTCTCCCGCAACGAATTTCCGGCTCGGTCCCTAGGCAACGGGGCAAGAAGGGCAACAGCAAGGATCGAATATGCGAATTCGCGGAATCTGGGTCCGCCCGGTGTCCCACTATGGAAATGACGTGATATCCGTGCCATCGGGACGCGGAGCTTCAAGGGCGTCATGACCAGACATAGAGAATTTGCAGCCGTAATCCTTGCCGCCGGGAAGGGCACACGGATGAAGTCGGATGTGCACAAGGTGCTTCATCCGATCGCCGGCCGAGCCATGCTCGAACACCTCCTTGGCGTGCTGGAAACCTTGTCCCCCCGGCGCAAGGTCGTCGTGGTCGGCAGCGGCCGTGAACAGGTCGAAGGCCTGCTCGAGGCTCGGGGCGGCGAGGTCGTGGTCCAGGACAGCCAGCTCGGTACCGCCCACGCTGTCCGTCAGGCCGAGTCCAAGCTGGCCGACTTCGCCGGCGACGTTCTGATCCTGTTCGGCGACACGCCTTTGATCGAAGCCGAAACGATGGCGCACATGCTCGATCGACTCAACGCGCCGGACTCGCCAGCGGTGGTGGTCGTCGGCTTCCGACCAACGGATCCGGCCCAATATGGCCGGATCATCGCCGGCGACGACGGCACGATTCAGAAGATGGTGGAGTATAAGGACGCCAGCCCCGAGGAGAGACAGGTCGATCTCTGCAATTCAGGGCTCATGGCTGCCCGCGCGAGCGATCTTTTTCCGTTGCTCGCCCGGGTCGGCAACGACAATGCCGCTGGCGAATATTATCTCCCCGATATCGTCATGATCGCCGCCGCGGACGGCCGCCGCTCCGCCGTGATCGAAGCCGATCCGTGGGAGATGGCGGGGGTCAACAGCCGTGCGGAGCTGGCTTTGGTCGAGGCGGAATGGCAGCGCCGCCGCCGCCTCCAGGCGATGGCCGACGGGGTCACTTTGGTCGCACCCGACACGGTCTGGTTTGCTCATGACACCGAAATCGGTCGCGACAGCGTCGTCGAGCCGAACGTGGTCTTTGGTGCTGGTGTCCGGATCGGCGAGCGCGTCATCGTCAAGGCGTTCAGCCATATCGAAGGGGCCGTCATCGCCGACGGGGCCCAGATCGGGCCCTATGCCCGCCTCCGACCGGGAGCGGACATTGGCGAGAAAGCAAGGGTGGGCAATTTCGTCGAGGTCAAGAAGTCGAAGCTGGGGCCGGGAGCCAAGGCCAACCATCTGACCTATCTCGGCGACGCCGAAATCGGCGCCAACGTCAATGTCGGGGCCGGCACCATCACCTGCAATTATGACGGTTTTTTGAAGCATCGCACGATTATCGGCGAAGGCGCCTTCATTGGCTCCAATTCGGCGCTGGTGGCCCCGGTGACGATCGGTGCCGGCGCGCTGGTCGCGGCTGGATCGGTGATTACCCGGGACGTCGCGGCCGACGCCATTGCCGTCGCCCGCGGCGACCAGGTCGAGAAGCCGGATCGCGCCAGGCGATTTCGTGAGGCAATGGCTGAAAAGAAGGCGAAAGCCTCTTGAATCATGATGTTACCCCGGCAAAGGCTGGGGTCTGACCAGCGGCGCCGACCGCATGGGATCGCTTCGGCTTCCGAGCCTTCGCGGGAGTGACAGAAAGAAGGCAGGTTTATGTGCGGGATTATCGGAATAGTCGGGCGGAGCGAAGCGCCGGATCGGCTGATGGACGGTCTCAGGCGGCTCGAATATCGCGGCTATGACAGTGCCGGGCTCTGCACGATTGTCGACGGCCGGCTCGAGCGCCGGCGGGCGGAAGGCAAGCTCGACAATCTTCAGCGCGAGCTTGAATCATCGCCACTGACCGGCAGGGTCGGAATCGCCCACACCCGTTGGGCGACGCACGGTGCACCGACGGTCGGCAATGCCCATCCGCACGTTGTCGACGGGGTCGCCGTTGTCCACAACGGAATCATCGAGAACTTCAGGTCGCTCCGCGAAGAGATGCAGGCCAAGGGTCGGGTGTTCGCGAGCGAAACCGATAGCGAATGCGTCGCCCATCTCGTCGCCGACCAGCTGGAGCAGGGTCTCGCGCCGCAAGAGGCGGTCGCGGCCGTCCTGCCGCGCCTTCACGGGGCTTTCGCCATCGCGATCCTGTTCCGCGATCATCCGGGCATGATCGTTGGCGCCCGTCTCGGCGCGCCGCTGACCGTCGGGTATGGCGAGGGCGAGAATTACCTCGGTTCCGACGCTTTGGCGCTGGCCGCCCTCACGCAGAGGATCTGCTACCTTGAAGAAGGGGACTGGGCCGTGATCACGCACGACGAGGTCCGTCTCTTCGATCGGGACAATCACGCGGTCGAGCGCGAGATCGTCGCATCCAACGCCAGCGCCGTCCGGATTGAAAAGGGCAACCATGCCCATTTCATGCAGAAGGAAATCTTCGAGCAACCGATCGTCGTTGCCCAGACCCTGAAATCCTATCTTCGCCCGCTGGAGCAAAAGGTGGCTCTGCCGGACATGGACTTCAGCTTCGCACCGGTGCCGAGGATCACGATCGTCGCCTGCGGCACGTCCTTCTACGCCGGCATGGTGGCCAAATACTGGCTCGAGCGGTTCGCGCGAATTCCCTGCGAGCTCGATATCGCCAGCGAATTTCGATACCGGGAGCCGGTGCTGGAGGAGGGGGGGCTAGCGCTCTTCATCTCGCAGTCCGGAGAGACGGCCGATACCCTCGCAGCGCTCCGACACGCCCGCTCGCAGGGGCAGAAGATCGCCGTCGTCGTCAATGTCCCGACAAGCTCGATGGCGCGTGAGGCCGATCTCCTTCTTCCGACCCATGCCGGACCCGAGATCGGAGTCGCCTCGACCAAGGCCTTCACCTGCCAGCTCGCCGTCCTTGCTGCACTGGCCGCCAGAGTAGCGTGCGACAAGGGCCGGATGAGCGAGGAGGAAGAGCGGGAGATCGTCGGCCATCTCTACGAGGCGCCGTCGGCGATGAACGCCGCTCTGGCCCACGACGAGGAGATACGCGACATGGCGCACGTCATCGCCGACGCCCGCGACGTTCTCTATCTCGGCCGCGGCCAGGATTATCCGCTTGCCCTCGAAGGCGCACTCAAGCTGAAGGAGATCAGCTACATCCACGCCGAAGGCTATGCCGCCGGCGAGATGAAGCACGGACCGATCGCCTTGATCGACGATGCGGTGCCGATCATCGTTTTGGCTCCATCTGGTCCGTTGTTCGAGAAAACGGTGAGCAACATGCAGGAGGTCCAGGCCCGTGGCGGGAAGGTCGTCCTGATCAGCGATGCGGAAGGCATCGCGGAAGCCGGGGAGAACACCATTGCGACGATCGAGATGCCGAAGGTGCACCCACTGATCGCCCCATTGGTCTACGCGGTTCCGGTGCAGCTGCTTGCTTACCATGTCGCCGTGGCGAAGGGCACCGACGTCGATCAGCCGCGCAACCTCGCGAAGAGCGTTACCGTCGAATGATCAGCCGATGGAGGCGAAGAGTTCGGCTCTAGCCGCCTGATAGTCCGCCGCCAGCTCGGCGACATAATCGGCCGCGGGCTGGACCGATCGCACGGCACCGATGCCCTGGCCCGATCCCCAGATGTCGCGCCATGCCTTGGCCTTGGAACCGTCGCCGGTGCCGAAATCCATCGTCTTTATGTCCCCTTCGGGCAGATTGGCAGGATCGAGACCGGCACGTTCGATCGACTGGCGTAGATAATTTCCGTGAACGCCGGTGAAGAGACTGGAGTAAACGATATCGTCGGCCCGGCCGTCGACGATGCCCTGCTTGTAGTCGCCTGGCGCGTTGGCTTCCTCGGTGGCAATGAAGGGCGAGCCGATATAGGCCAGATCGGCGCCCATGACCTGCGCCGCCAGGATGGCCCTACCGGTGGCGATCGCGCCCGACAGGATCAGTGGCCCGTCGAACCATTCGCGAATCTCCTGGACGAGGGCAAAGGGTGAGAGCCGCCCCGCATGGCCGCCGGCACCGGCCGCGACCGCGATGACGCCGTCGGCTCCCTTGTCCACCGCCTTGCGAGCGAAGCGATCGTTGATGATGTCGTGAAGGGCGATTCCGCCCCATCCATGAACCGCCTGGTTGACCTCGACGATCGCCCCAAGCGAGGTGATCACGATCGGTACCTTCCATTTGGCGCAGGTGGCCATGTCTTCCTGGAGCCGGAGATTCGATCGGTGGACGATCTGATTCACGGCGAACGGCGCCGACGGTCGATCCGGATTGGCCCGGTCCCAGGCCGCAAGCTCTTCGGTGATGCGGTGGAGCCATTCATCGAGCAAGGATTGAGGACGGGCGTTGAGGGCAGGGAAGGAGCCGACGATTCCTGCCTTGCACTGGGCGATGACGAGATCGGGATTGGAGATGATGAACAGGGGCGCACCAATGGCCGGCAGGCGCAGTCGGTCGAGCGGGGGTGGAAGGCTCATCACATCGCCTTAGTCACTGGACTCAGCTTGGCAAGGACGATGAGTTCGGTCCCGCTACGACCTCGGTCCAAAGGTAGACTTGGACCTTGTTCGATCCGGAAAGGTTGAACGTACCGACGAGGCTTCGTTCCATTTCGCATGAAGGAGAATGACATGCTCTACCGGCGGCTCGGCGCGAGTGAACTCGAAGTATCGGAAATTTCGTTGGGTTCCTGGCTGACCTACGGCGTCGGCGTGGAGGCGGAGCAGGCCCGCGCCTGCCTGGACCGAGCATTCGATCTCGGAATAAATTTCATCGACACCGCCAATGTTTATGGTCGCGGCGCTTCCGAGACCTTTCTGGGCGAAGCGCTCGGTGGCCGGCCGCGTGACAAGTACATCCTTGCCACCAAGCTTTACTTCCCGATGAGCGACACCGATCGGGGACTCTCGCGCGCCCAGATCGAGAAGCAGCTCGACGCATCGCTGGCACGGCTTCGAACCGATTACGTCGATCTCTACCAGTGCCACCGTTACGATTCCGATACGCCGCTGGAAGAGACGATGACGGCGCTTTCCGATGCGGTCCGGAGCGGCAAGGTCCGATATATCGGCTTTTCCGAATGGCCGGCGGACCGAATACGGGCGACGCTCGAGATTCCGGATGTGGTACCGTTCGTGTCTAGCCAGCCGCAATATTCCTTGCTGTGGCGAAAGCCGGAGCAGGAAGTCATCCCAGTTTGCGCGGCGAACGGCATTTCCCAGATCGTGTGGTCGCCGCTTGGCCAGGGGGTTTTGACCGGGAAATATTCGCCGGATGCGCCGCCGCCGGCGGGCAGTCGGGCGACCAGCGAAGAAATGGGCGGCTGGATGGATCGCCTGCTGGAGCGCCCTGTGCTCGAGGCGGTCCAGCAGCTGAAGCCGCTTGCCGCGGAAGCGGGGCTCAGCCTCGCTCAATTCTCGCTCGCCTGGGTACTTCGCGAGCCAAATGTCGCCTCGGCGATCGTCGGCGCTTCACGCCCCGACCAGGTCGAAGAGAATGCAGCCGCAAGCGGAGCCGAGGTTGATCCGGCGCTGTTCGATCAGGCCGAAAGGATCATCGCGCAAGCGACGGCATGAAGGGGGCCAGCGTGGCGCTCACGCACCGCTTGGAGTGGTGTAATTGGTCAGGCCTGGGCGATGGGGGAAGTCCGATTCCGCGGCAATGCTTGGGACGATCTCGACGATGAGATCGTTCGCCTGAAGCGCGTGGCATCCTTGTTCCCAAAAGCCGATCGGCTGCCCGTCACGATAGACCCGGACACCGAGCCCGGTTTTGATATCGGCGAGCGGCTTGCCATATTCTTCGGGCCGCGCCTCTCGCTCGGCCAGCCTTACTCGACCGTGCGTAGACGCCAGATCGGCGAGATAATCCGAAATGTTGGGGCCATGGGCGGAGCCGGCGAGCAATAGACCGGCAAAGCTGACCGGATTGATCACCGTCGTGGCGCCAGCTTGCCTTGCAGGCAGTTCGTTGTCCTCGGCGCGGACCGCGACGCTGATCGGCACGTCTGGGGCGAGATGACGGGCCGTCAGACAGATGAGAATGGAGGTGTCGTCGCGGCCGGCGGAGATGATCACGACCCGCGCTTCCTGGATCCGGACCGCCGCCAGGGTCCTATCGCGCGTGGCGTCACCCTCGATGACGGGGCAGCCGAGCTGCTCGGCTGCAGCGAGTGCCTCCGGATCGGGATCGATCACGACGATGCATTGCGGGTCCGTGCCCCGTGCGATCAACTCGGCGACGGATTCCGATCCGCTGGTGCCGTATCCGGCCACGATGATATGATTCTCAAGCCGCTTCTGAATTTGCGCCATGACCCATCTTTCCCAGGTTCGCCTGAGCACGAACTGATAGGCCGTGCCGAGGAAGATCAGAACGAACAAGACCCTGATCGGAGTCACCACCAAAGCGTCGAAGGTGCGGGTGCCGTTCGATACAGGTACGATGTCGCCGTAGCCGGTGGTGGTGATGCTCACCATCGTGAAATAGATCACGTCGACGAAGCTGACGTGACCGTCGAAATTGTCGCGCAGCCCGTCACGCTCCAGCCAGTGTACGGCGATGACGACCAACAGGATGGCGAGGACCAAAGCTACCCGCCAGCCGATCGACACCCACGGCGAAGTTCGAGGCTTGCGCCGCAGCGTCAGCTGGGCCGGTGCCGGCTGACGAACCGTCATTCGCGGAATCGCTCTGTCAGCTCGGCGAGCGAGCTCTCGTGCGTTAGATCAAGATGAAGCGGCGTTACCGAGACGAACCCGTCCGCGATCGCTTCGAGGTCCGTGCTGTGGCTCGGCGTGTGAAGCATGGGGCCGAGACCGAACCAGTAATATTGATAGCCGCGAGGATCGACACGCTGTTCGATTCGAAGGCGGCCATAGTCGCGGATACCCTGTCGGACGACCTTGATCCCCTTCACGTCGGTAGGGGGCAAGGCCGGAAAATTCACGTTCACCAATGTCCGTGGCGCCATTTCGACCTCTATCAGCGGCCGAATAACCCGTTCAGCCCAGGCTTCTGCAGCAGCGAACGGAACGGTGTCACCCATGCCTTCCTTGGGGTAACTCTGGCTGAGCGCGATCGAGGGGATTCCGGCAAGCGCGCCCTCCATGGCCGCCGAGACCGTGCCGGAATAGGTGCAATCCTCGCCCAGATTGGCGCCCCGATTGACCCCGGAGAGGATCAGGTCCGGTGGTGCGTCCTTCATGATCCAGGCAATAGCCATCATCACCGCGTCGGTCGGGGTTCCGGTAACGCAGAACCTCTTCTCACCTAGCCTTCGAAGACGAACCGGTACCGTCAGCGTCAGCGAGTGGCCGGAACCGGATTGCTCCTCCGTCGGCGCGACGATCCAGACATCGTCAGACAAATTGCGCGCAATCTGTTCGAGCACCTTGAGACCGGGGGCGCGGACTCCGTCATCATTGGTGAGAAGAATGCGCATGGGGGGACGCTATGCCGGGCCGCACGGTAGGCGGCAACCATCCTCATGGCTGTGGCGTTCAACTGAGCGAACGAAAAAGGGAGTCCTCAATGCAAATTCCCCACGACAGCTTCGTCCTCGTTGCCGACGGCCGCAAGTCCCTGTTTTTCCGCAATGAAGGTGACGACGACTTCCCCAACCTCACGGTCGAGCGCAAGGAAGAAAGGGAAAATCCCGATCATCATGAACAAGCTACCGACACTGCCGGACAAGCGACGAGCCCGGTCGGGGTCGGCTCCGCGACGATGGGGGAAACGGACTACCATATTCTCGAGGAACAGAGATTCGCCGCCGACATGGCTGAGCTACTGAAAGAACGTGCGCTACGTAACGAATATGAAGCGCTCGTGGTCGTTGCCCCACCCAAGACCCTCGGCGAGTTGCGCAAGCATTATCACAAGGAAGTGGAGAAACGGCTCGTTGGCGAAGTGCCCAAGGACCTCACCAATCTCCCGGTTCCCGAGATCGAACGGGTCCTTCAGGCGCAATAAAGGTGGAGGAGGGCCATTGCGCCTGCCGCGGGTCGTCGCACGCGCCGTGGCCGGAATGTCACGTTTTCAATCCACCCACAGGAAAATTTCTCTCCCGGTTTGAGTGACTTGTGTGGACAAGAGCGTGAAGCTATAGGCGCGCTGGGGCGGAAGGCTTAAAATCTAAGAAAAGTGCGTCCGCACCCCAGGTCGACTCGCCGGAATGCGGTGAGCCGATCAGGATCGGCCCTCCGGCACAGCCGGAAGACGAGGAGTGGAGGGGTAATGGCTACGCTTCATAGTGACGCTTTGAATCCGCAGTTCGCCGGCAATTATCGGCCGAGCGCCAACGAAGAGTTCATGAACTCGGAGCAACTGGCTTATTTTCGCCAGAAGCTGCTTGGCTGGAAGGACGAGATCCTGCGCGAATCGCGGGAGACGATGACGGAACTCGCAAATGGTCCGATCCAGGAAGCGGATCTCACCGACCGGGCTTCGAGCGAAACGGATTGGGGAATTCATCTTCGCACCCGGGATCGGCAGCGCAAGCTGATCTCGAAAATCGACTCGGCCCTGCGTCGCATCGAAAGCGGCGAATATGGCTTTTGCGAAGTCAGCGGCGAGCCGATCAGTCTGGCCCGACTCGAAGCCCGGCCGATCGCGACGATGACCGTGGAGGCGCAGGAGCGCCACGAAAAGAACGAGCGGATTTCGCGCGACGACTGAAAAGAACGCCGCCCCGTCATCCGGGGCGGCGGTTGATGGCCGGCGGTCGGCGCCCTTCGGTGCGCCTATGGCTGCGGCGGGCTCAAAGCCCCGTAATCTCTTCCTTGATCCTCAGTTTTTCCTTCTTGAGCCTATTCAGGGTGGCCGTGTCCGGCTTCGGGCGCTGGCTTTCTTCGTTGATCCGGGCTTCGAGCCCGGCATGCTTTGCCTCGAGTGCCGAAACGTGAGCCTGTTGCATTCCCATCTCCTCTTGCTTCTCGACCCCGTAGTTAAAGCACCCTGAGCCCCCCTTGTCTCGTCCCTTCCGACGGCTCAACACATATGTACGATGATGCGTTGACCGATTATCTAGGAACGATTGGTCGAAAGAGGAGCGAGGGCAGCTATGGAGATGACCGACACGGTTACTCAGGATCCATCTTCGCGACTCGCGGTCCTGCGCACGGAGCACAGAGATCTCGACGTCGCCATCGACGCGCTTCGAAGCATGGCAGCGCCCGATCAGCTTCAGCTCGCCCGGCTGAAGAAACGGAAATTGCGATTGAGAGATGAAATTGCGGTCCTTGAAGATCTGACGGTGCCTGACATCATCGCCTGATCCTGTATTTGGAATTTGATGTTTAGGCGTTTGCCACTGCGCGGCCCTGTGGCAGGGTAAGGCGATGACCGATGAACCAGCGGCCTCGGGGCTCACTCCCAAACTGGTCGACTCACTTTACGTCGAGGCGATGCTGCTCGCCGATGAGGCCCGATCCTACTTCGACGCCTGCGGTCGCGATGATCGCCTGTCACTCGACGCGGTCGATCGGGTGGGCTTCTCCTGCGAGTCGCTGAAGGTGACGACCCGGCTGATGCACGTCATTGCCTGGCTGCTGACTCAACGGGCCGTCGTCGCTGGGGAACTGAGCCATGCCCAGGCTGGCGCTTCTGACCGCCGGCTTGGCGATGCGCCAGAAACCGATAACGCCTTGCTGCCACGTTTGCCCGAGGCGGCGACGGCCTTGATCCGCTCGAGCGAAGAACTTTATGACCGGGTCCGTCGGATCGACGAAGGGCATTTCGGAGGGGCGCCCGCAGGCAGCCCGGCCCGAAGCCTGCTCAATCGCCTTCAACGCTCGTTGTAACGGACATGCAGTCTTTTGATTTTCTTTACGGCCCAAGGCTGCTTGCCGGCGCTGGATCGGCGCGGCGACTCGATGAACTGCTGCCGCCCGGGCGCGTCTTGTTCGTTACCGATGAAAAGGTACGCTCGCTGGGACTTGCCGAAGACTGCCTCCAATCGCTCGGGACTGCCGGGATCGAGCCAGTCATTTTCGATTCGGTCGAACAGGATCCGTCGCGCGAGACTTTGATGGCGGCGGTTGCCGCGGGAGAAGGTTGCGGCAGCGTCGTCGGTTTCGGTGGCGGCAGTCCTATGGACGTCGCCAAGCTCGCAGCCTACCTGATCGGCAGCGGCGACGATCTCGACTCGATCTGGGGGGTCGGCAAGGCCGTCGGCAATGGCCTGCCGCTCGCTTTGGTCCCGACCACCGCAGGGACCGGATCCGAGGCAACCGCGGTTTCGGTCATCACCGTCGGCGGAAGCGCCAAGAATGCCGTCAACAGCTTTTCCTTGCTGGCGCAGTGGGCGGTACTCGATCCAGAATTGACGGTTGGACTGCCTCGGCTCGTCACTGCGGCGACCGGCATTGACGCGATGGTCCATGCGATCGAGGCGTATACTTCCGCCCATCGCAAGAATCCGATGTCAGACCTGTTGGCGCGCGAGGCGCTCAAGCTGCTTTCCGAAAATCTGCTCCGCGCCTGCGATCGACCCGAGGATCGAGAGGCCCGAGCCAACGTGCTGCTTGGAGCCCATCTTGCAGGGGTGGCCTTCAACAATGCGCCAGTGGCAGGGGTCCACGCTTTGGCCTATCCCCTCGGAGGCTATTTCCACGTGCCCCACGGATTATCCAATTCGCTCGTACTGACCCACGTCCTCGGCCACAACATGCCGTCAGCCATGCCGCTTTATGCGCAGCTTGGCTGCGTCATCGACCCGAGCCTTTCGGAACAGGGGACTCAGGCGCAAGCGCAGATGTTCGTCGAGCGGATGGCTGACCTGTCCCGGCGCACCGGGCTGCCCCAACGGCTGTCGGAAGTCGGGATCAAGGCGGAGGACCTGGACCTCCTTGCATCCGAGGCGATGAAGCAGCAACGGCTGCTGGTAAATAATCCCTGTCCCATTACCGAAGCCGACGCGCGCAGGCTCTACGAGGCCGCGCTTTGAGCCGTTCGCCATTGCTCGTCCGAAGCGATTATTCCTGTTTCCGGACGATCACGACCCGCTGGGGGGACAATGACGCCTACGGCCACGTCAACAACACCATCTATTATGGCTGGTTCGACACGGCAGTGAATGCGTGGCTGATCGAACAGGACCTGCTCGACGTCGAGGCCGGTGATCCGATTGGCCTCGTTGTCGAGACGGGCTGCCGTTACGCAAGCCCGCTGGCCTATCCCCAACCGATCGAGATCGGTCTTGGTGTCGAGCGGATCGGACGTTCGAGCGTTCGCTATCGGCTTGGTGTGTTCGCAATCGCAGCCGACGAAGCTTCGGCCGAGGGACATTTCGTTCACGTCTATGTCGGTCGAGACAGTCGTAGGCCGGTCGAGCTTCCGGCCGAGTGGCGGGCGAAGCTGGAAATGATCGGGATGGGAAGCGCCACGAATGCGTGAGGAGATAAACGCCTGCCGGATGAAGAGGCGACGGGTAACCGCGCCGACGAAGCGCGATGGATGAGCTGAAGTCGGATCGTTTCACCGCGTCCGACGGTGCGAGTCTGGTCTGGCACGAGCTGGGTCGTGGGAGAGTAGTGGTGCTCTTGCACGGCCTTTTCTCAAACGCCGAGACGAACTGGATCAAGTTCGGTCATGCCGCCGAAATCGCCGGCCGCGGGTTCCGAGTCATCATGCCGGATCTTCGCGCGCACGGACAAAGCGACGCGCCGCATGACTCGGCCTTCTATCCGCCGGACGTTTTGGCCCGAGATGGATTCGAGCTGATCGCGCATCTCGGGCTTAAGGAATATGATCTCGGTGGCTATTCGCTGGGCGGCAGGACCGCCGCCCGAATGGTCATCAAGGGTGCAGCGCCGCGGCGGCTGGTGATCAGCGGCATGGGTCTTCAAGGCCTCCTTCGAACCGGAAGCAGAAGCGGTCATTTCCGAACGGTCCTGACGGGCATGGGCAGTCATGAGCGAGGATCGCCGGAATGGCTTGCGGAGGCGTTCCTCAAGACCACCGGGGGAGATGCGAAGGCCTTGTTGCCGTTGCTCGACAGCTTCGTCGATTCAACGGAGGCCGAGGTTCGAGCCATTGCCTGTCCGACGCTCATATTGTGCGGATCGGAGGATCAGGACAACGGACCTGCCCAGGAACTCGCGGAACGAGCCGGGACGCTCGGGGAG
>DAINCA010000010.1:0-24212 GCA_036732645.1 Allosphingosinicella sp. | reverse complement strand
ATCGCCTCCATCGCCTGCTTCAGCGTCGGCCCGGGCGTCACATAATGCGAATTGGGATAGACCTTCACATAGTCCAGGCTCGCGATCTTCTTGCCGGTCAAAGGATCGAATTCGACGATCTCCTCGACCTCGTCGCCGAAGAAGGCGACACGCCATGCCATGTCCTCATAGTGGGAGGGAAAAATCTCGAGATTGTCTCCGCGGACCCGGAAATTGCCTCGGGCGAAAGCCTGGTCGTTGCGCTTGTATTGAAGGGCGACGAGCTTTCGGACGATCTCGCGCTGATCGAGCGTCTGGCCCTTCTTGAGGCTGAACGTCATCGCCGAATAGGTTTCGACCGAACCGATGCCGTAGAGACAGGATACCGAGGCGACGATGATCACGTCGTCGCGCTCCAGCAGCGACCGGGTCGCCGAATGGCGCATCCGGTCGATCGCCTCGTTCACCGAGCTTTCCTTCTCGATGTAGGTGTCGGACCGCGGCACATAGGCTTCGGGCTGGTAATAATCATAGTAACTGACGAAATATTCGACGGCGTTGTCCGGAAAGAAGCTCTTGAACTCGCCATAGAGCTGAGCCGCCAGGATCTTGTTCGGAGCAAGTACCAGAGCCGGGCGCTGCAGCGCCTCGATCACCTTGGCCATGGTGAAGGTCTTGCCGGAGCCGGTCACGCCGAGCAGCACCTGGGTCCGTTCGTCGTTGCGCAATTCTTCGACGAGCTCACCGATCGCCCGCGGCTGATCGCCGGAAGGCTGATATTCGGAGACGACCCTGAACGGCCGGCCGCCTTCTGCCTTGTCCGGCCGTTGCGGGCGGTGCGGGACGAAAGCCTGGTTGGTCTCCGGCTCCGCCAGGCTGGTTCGGATGGCGATCGACATGGATCGGATATGGCGGTCGCCTTCCTTCCCTGCAACTCGCCGAACAAGCGATGATTGCCGAGCCTGACAATATCCGTCACAAGTTCGGCAAAAGCGGCTTCAACAAGCGATCAACAACAGGGGAAAACTGATGAGACGACTCGTCCTTTGGGCGCCTTCACTGGCGCTGCTTGCCGCTTGTTCGGGCGGCGGTTCCGACCAGATCCAGCCGGGCATGTGGGAAACGACCAGCCGCATGACCGAAGTCGAGATACCGGGAATGGAGCCGGCCATGGCCGAGCAGATGAAGGCGCAGATGGGCAATCAGACCCAGACGCAATCGCAATGCATCACCCCCGAGCAGGCGGCCAACCCGGCAGGCAGCATGCTCAGCCAGGGCGAGGATGCGCAAGGCTGCACCTTCTCCGATTCGACCTTCTCGGGCGGAGTCATCCGCGTTCGGGGCACCTGCCCGGGGCCGCAGGGCGCCGGGACCGCGACCATGTCGTGGGAAGGCAGCTACACGGCGACGACGATGGAAGGGCGGATCACCGCCGAGGTCCAGGCACCGGCCGGCGCCCAGGGCGGACCGCAGACGATCCGCATGTCCGGCACTTTGGCTTCCCGCCGAACCGGCGACTGCCCGGCCAGCTGATCAAGCACTCCGACGAGGCGGCGCCGCTCACCTGAGCGGCGCCGCCTGTTCGTTATGGCCAATCGCCCCCGCCGGCGTTAGCTTCGCTGGAAAAGAGGGGGGTCCGATATGCGCCTGATGCTGATCATTCCGCTTATGCTCGTCGCGGGTTGCGGGGAAACCGCTCCCGAGGAAACGAAAGCGAGCCGTCTCGCGAGCGTCGAGCCGGGCCAGTATGAACTGAGCTCGGAAGTGACTCGCCTGACCAATGTCGACGATGGCGAAGCCGCCATCAACACGCCCGTCGGCACTCGCGAAACCCAGAGCGTCTGTATTGGCGCCAGCGGCCAGGCGCCCACCGAAGCTTTCTCCGGCGAAGGTTATTCGTGCACCTACAATAATTATTACGTCCGCAACGGGCGGATCAACGCGCTATTGAGCTGCACGCGCGACGGCCTCCAGGGTGAGATCTCCATGACGGTGGACGGCACCTTCGAATCCGGACAATTGAGCTATACGCGCAACCTCCGCACCATTCTCGCGTCCAGCGGGGACGTCCAGATCGACCATCGCGTCACCGGCCGCCGAACCGGCGATTGCGCCCCGGATGCGGCCGCCGACGGAAACGCGTCGCAGGACAAGGATGCGGGTGGCGAATGAGGGCGACGCTTCTGGCCCTCGGTGCGGCCGCCTGCATCTCGCTCCTCAGCTGCAGCGAAGAAGAGCCTGAAGCTCGCAACATGAGCGTGAACGAGGTCGCCGCGGAACTGGCCAACGTCAGGATCTCTCCGGGTCTGTGGGAATCCACCAGCGAGGTCTTGAACGTCACGGCCCCCAATCTGCCGCGCGACGTCCAGAACCGGATGAAGGGACCTTCGACCACGACCCGTCACTGCATCAGCGAGGAGCAGGCGTCCCGCCCAGACGCCAATTTCCTCGCCACCCGCCAGGACAATTGCGCCTATCGCGACTTCACGATGCGGGCGGGGCGCATGCAGGGGACGATGGTCTGCCGCGGCGGAGACATGCCGGGCGAGGCGACGGCGACGATGAACGGCGAATATGGTCCCGAAAGCTACGACATGCGGATCCGCATGGAGATGGCCGGGCCGGTCGATTCGACGATGACGATCGAGACCCGGGCCAGCGGACGGCGCGTTGGCGAATGCCCAGCCGAAGGAGTGAGCGAAAAATGATCGGTTATGCGACGATCGGCACCAATGATCTCGAACGTGCCCGTCTTTATTACGACGCCTTGTTCTCCTCCATCGGCGCCTCGCGCCTGATGGAATTGCCGCACGGTTTCACCCTCTACGGCACCGGTTTCGGACGCCCGGGCGTGGCGGTCACCCCACCCTATGACGGCGGCAAGGCGACCCCGGGCAACGGCAACATGCTTTCGATCGCGATGGACAGCCGCGACAAGGTCGACGCCTTTCACGCCAAGGCGCTCGAGCTGGGCGGAACGGACGAAGGCGCACCCGGACTTCGCGGCCCGGAAGGCGAGCGCGCCTTTTACGGCGCCTATTTCCGGGACCCCGAAGGCAACAAGTTCTGCGCGTTCCGAATGGGCCCGGCCGAGCCAAGGCCGGCTGCCGAGGCCATGCCCTCAACTCCGACGGCAGTCTAAAAGGCCGGTCTCGGGGCGGCATCCGGCGCATTGGCTGGTCGGCGGTCCGCTTCCAGCGCCGGCACGCTGAAGGTCTGCCCGGCTTCGGTGGCGATGAACCAGTCTGCGGCGATACTGCGCTGCCGCCGAAGCGCGGCGAGGCGCTGGCGAGGCTCGTCGATCGGTTCGAAGGTGAGCTGAAACGTTCCCCAGTGGACGCCGAGGCCGCGCACCGGATTGAGCGCTTCGAAGATTCGAACCGCCTCTTCCGGATTGATATGGTGCGCGCGCATGAAATCCCGCGGCTCGTAGGCACCGATCGGGATGATCGCGAGCCTGAAGGGGCCGCGGCGCGCGGCCTCGCTCACCCAGGAGCCGTCGCCCCAGCCGGTGTCGCCGGCGAAGAAGATATTGCCGCCTGGAGTGACGATGGTGAAGGCGGACCATAAGGCACGATTGCGGTCGGTGAACCAGCGCGAGCTCCAATGGTGATTGCGCTCGACGATCACCTCGACGCCGGGCCGGATGGCCAGCCGGCCACCCCAGTCGAGAGCATTCGATTCTATGTCTTCCCCGGCAAGAATCGTGTCGTTGCCCAGGCTGGTGACGATCCTCGGTCGATCACGCTGCCACAGCCGCTTCAGGGTCGGCAGGTCCAGATGATCGTAATGATTGTGGCTGACGACGATCAGATCGATTTTCGGCAGATCGTCGAGCCTTATGCCGGGCTGCCTTACCCGCTTCGGCCCGGCGAAGGCGAAAGGCGAGGCCCGATCGGACCAGATCGGATCGGTAAGGATGTTCAGGCTTTGGGTCTGGATCAGGACCGTCGCATGACCGACCCAGGTCGCGCGCATTTCGGCGCCATGGATCCGCCGCGGCGGGACGGAGGGCGTGACCTGAACCGCCTCGGGCCATTGCGCCCGCTCGGCCGATCCCGCCCAGCGCCGGAAGAAATTCGCCCGGCCGCGGCTGGGCGGCGCTCCGTCCGGGTTGAAGAATCGCTCACCGTCGAAATGCGCGCCGGGCGGCCCCCGGTAATAGATCCGGTCCAGGAAAGGCGGGATGATGGTCGGCGCAAAGCAGAGCGCGACCAGAATGAACAGGATGAGGGCTCCGAAGCCCCGAAGCAGCACCCTCATGCGCCGTCTCTTAGCGCCGGGTCACCTTCGGGCAAGCGCCGCTTCAGGAAGCCAGGACGAAACCCGCCGGCGCGCGGGTTTCGACATGTTCCTCGTGGTAGATGTCGAACATGAGACGGGTGCCGGAGCCGCCGCAGGTCAAGGCGAAAGCTTCGACGACGGATCCGAAGGCGCCGACCCCGCCATTGCTCCGCCCGCCGATCTGCGGCGATGCGCCATTGCCGCAGCGAAGCCTGGAAAGATAAAGGCGCGCGCCTTCGGGGCCGCCGACGCGAATGGGGTTTTCGAGGCTGCCGAGCGGGTGAGCGTCGGCGGCGGCGACTAGCGAGCGCAATTCCTCGTCCGGCGAGGAAAGATTCATCTGGGCCACCATCGCTTCGGGGGATGTGGTTCGGGCGCCGAGGCGCTGGGCGGAAGCAGGGACGGCGATGACGGCCATCGCGGAAACGGCAGCGAGAAAGAACAGGGGACGCATCTTCAAACTCCTTCGCCCGCATCTAGGATCGGTGAGCGACCGAGCACAAGCCGGCTTGTTCGTTATTCGGACGAAGCGCCTGACGATCAATGGAAATCGCGTGATTTGAGACGCATGCCGCCGTCGCGCCCGGGTGGCAATTCGGCGGCCGGAATCGGGGTTCGGGGGCGATGGCGCGGATCGGGACCGCCATTGCGGGCGCCGTCGCCGGGACCGGGACGATGCGGAAAGTCGCGGTTTCCGACTTGCCCCAGAAGCGGCGTCAGATCTTCGATCGAATCGGCGATGAGGTGGATCACCTGGCCTTCGCGCTGGAGCCGCCCCTTTATCCCGACCATGGCCGAGGACAGGATGATCCGTCGGTAACGCTCGAACAGATTCTGCCAGACGATCGCATTGGCGATACCGCTTTCGTCTTCCAGGGTCATGAAGGTGACGTTGCCCTTGCCCGGCCGCTGCCGGATGAGAACGATCCCGGCGATATGGATTCGGGTGCCGTCCTTGATGCTGCCGAGGCGCCCGGCCGGAACCGCCCCCTGCCGGTCCAGCTCCGGCCTGAGGAAAGCGACCGGATGTTCGCGCAAGGAGAGCTGGACCGAGCGATAATCCTCGACCACCTCCCGCCCTTCGGTCAGCGGGTTGAGGACGACCTTTGGCTCGTTCTCGCGCGCTTGGGCCGCGGCGAAGAGCGGGAGCGGCGCGAGCCCAAGACCGCGGAGCCGCCAGAGCGCCTGACGGCGGTCGAGTCCGAGCGAATGAAAGGCATCGGCATCGGCCAGCTTCTCCAGCGCGGCGACCGGCACCCCGGAACGATGCCAGACATCCTCGATACTGGTGAAAGGAAAATCGGCGGCGGCGGCGGCGATCCTGGCGCCATGATCGTTGGCGAGCCCCTTCACCATGCGCAGGCCGAGGCGAACCGGAAGAAAAAGGCCATCATTGGTTTCCAGAGTGCAATCCCAGCGGCTGGCGTTGACGCATACCGGCTTGATCTCGACCTCATGATTGCGGGCGTCGCCGACGAGCTGGGCGGGCGCGTAGAACCCCATCGGCTGCGCGTTCAGCAAGGCGGCGCAGAAGATGTCGGGATGATAATGCTTCATCCAGCACGAAGCATAAGCGATCTTGGCGAAGCTGGCGGCATGGCTTTCGGGGAAACCGTAGCTTCCGAAGCCCTCGATCTGCTTGAAGGTCCGTTCGGCGAATTCGAGACTGTAGCCGCGTTCCAGCATGCCGTTGATCATCGGGTCGCGAAAGCGGCTGACTCCGCCGGTAAACTTGAATGTCGCCATCGACCGGCGAAGCGCGTCGGCTTCGGCAGGCGTGAAGCCGGCGCCGACGATCGCGACGTTCATCGCCTGCTCCTGGAAGAGCGGAACGCCGAGGGTCTTCCTGAGCACCGCCTCGAGCTCCGGCCGGGGATATTCGGGCGCCTCCTTTCCTTCCCGGCGGCGAAGATAAGGATGGACCATGTCACCCTGGATCGGTCCGGGCCGGACGATCGCCACCTGAATGACGATGTCGTAAAATTCCCTCGGCCTGAGCCGCGGCAGCATCGACATCTGGGCGCGGCTTTCGATCTGGAAAACGCCGATCGTGTCGGCCTTGCAGATCATGTCGTAGACCGCCGGATCGTCCTCCTGAAGCGCGGCGGACCACAGGTTCATGTCGATCTTCTTGTGCGCCCGAAGCAGATCGAAGGCGCGGCGCATGCAGCCGAGCATGCCCAGGCCGAGCACGTCCAGCTTCATGATCTTCAGTTCTTCGAGATCGTCCTTTTCCCATTCGATGACCTGGCGATCCGCCATCGCCGCCGGTTCGATGGGAACGAGCGCGTCGAGCCGGTCCTGGGTGAGAACGAAGCCGCCCGGATGCTGGCTGAGATGGCGAGGCGTCCCGATCAGCTGGCGGCTCAATTCGAGAGTCAGCGCAAGCCTCGGATCGTTGCGATCGAGCCCGAGCTCGTCGACATGCCGTTCGGCCACGCCTTCGTTCGACCAGCCCCAGACCTGGCTCGACAAGGTCGCGGTGAGATCCTCCGACAATCCAAGCGCCTTGCCGACTTCGCGAACCGCGCCGCGAGTCCGGTAACGGGTAACCACGGCGGTCAAGGCGGCGTGGTCATGCCCGTAATTCTCGTAGATCCACTGGATCACCTCCTCGCGTCTTTCATGTTCGAAATCGACGTCGATGTCGGGCGGCTCGTTGCGGCTTTCGGAAATGAAGCGCTCGAACAGCAGGCTGTGCTTGATGGGATCGATGGAGGTGATTCCAAGCACGAAGCAGATCATCGAATTGGCCGCCGAACCCCGCCCCTGGCAGAGGATCTGCTGGCTCCGCGCGAACTGGACGACGGAATTGACGGTCAGGAAATAAGGCGCGTAGCGAAGCTTGCCGACCAGTCTCAGCTCATATTCCAGAAGCTCGGCATATTTCTTCGGCGGACCCTGCGGGAAGCGGGCGGCGAGTGCGTCCCGGGTCAGTTTCTCAAGCGCCGCCTGCGGCGTCAGGCCCGACATGACGATCTCGTCCGGATATTGGTAGCTGAGCTCGCGGAGCGAAAAGGTGCAATCGCTGGCGATGTCCGCGCTCGCCTGAACCGCGTCCGGAAAAGCCCTGAACCGACGTTCCATCTCGATCGGACATTTGAGATAGCGATCCGCAAAGCGCTCGCGGCGAAGACCCAGTTCGTCGATCGTGACATGTTCCCGGATCGCCGTCACGACGTCGTGAAGCATCCTCTTGTCGGGGCTGTCGTAGAGCACGTCGCCAGTGGCGAGACCGCGCACCTGGTGACGCCGGGCGAGCGCGTCGAGAGCATGCAAGCGGCGAAGCTCGCCCGGCCGCCGACGATGGGTGAGCGCCAAATGGCTTCGATCGCCGAAAATATCCCGCAATTGCGCCAGGGCCGTGAAGCTGACTTCGTCCGCCTCGTCGGGAATGAGCGCCGCCACGAGGCCTTCGGACCAGGCGGCGACATCTTCCCAGTGGAGGAAGCATTGGCCTTTCTCCCCTTTCCTTCGGTCGACCCGGCCTTTTCCGATCGTGAGCAGGCGGGTGAGCCTGGACCAGGCGTCGCGATCCTTCGGCCAGACCAGCAAGGAGGCGCCGTCCATCAGGTCCAGCCGGCAGCCGGCGACGAGCCGGACCCCGGTCGAATCAGCGGCGCGAAGCGCCTTGACGAGACCGCCGACGCTGTTGCGATCCGCTATCCCGAGCGCCGGATAGCCCAACAAGGCGGCGGCCGAGAACAATTCCTCGGCGCTCGATACGGCGCGAAGAAAGCTGAAATGCGTCGCCGCCTGAAGCTCCACGTAAGTCATGCGAAGATTCCGTGCAGATGCCAGCTCATGTCGCCGGTCGCCTTGTCCTCGCCATCTCCGCTCCGGTAGAGCCAGAAGCGGGCGCCTTCCTCGTCCTCGACCTGGAAATAATCGCGAACCGAAAGGCTCTCCTCGGCGCGCCGCCACCATTCGCCATAGACCCGCTCGGGCCCGTCGGCGGCGGCGACGCGGTAGAACCGCCCACGCCATCGAAACCGGCGGGGCGGCCCATCGGGAAGCGGCGACATCACCTGATCGACCGGCTCCGGAGGGGAAAGGAGCCGGACCGGCCGCGGCCAATGGGGCCAGTTTCTCGGCGTCTCCAGCGGGCTGATCCGGGCGACGCTTCGTTCGGGCAGGTCGCTTTCCAGCGCCGTCAGCCGGAACAGGCGGCGTTCGCCGAGACGAACGGCCAGGCGGTCGATCAGGAGGCTGAGATCGGGCGCCGGTCTGGCTCCGGAAAGCCCGCCTTCGATCGGCTGCGGCGCCAGCGGTTCGACCCGGGCCGCGACCAATCGGAGCCGCTCGATTCCGAACCCCGGCTCGATCGTTTCGATCTTCGCTTCGATCAGCCGCCGCAAATGATCGCCGTCGCGAGTGGCCCGGGCGAGGCTGATCGAAACGGCCTGAACTTCATTGTCGACCCGGTCGCAGAGCATGTCGAGGCGGCGCAGGCCAAACCCCGCTTCGGCGAGCTTCGGCACCAGCCGGCAGACCGCTTCACTGGATGCTTCGGTGAGGCTTTCGGCGGTGGCGATCGGCTCCATGAAGCGCAGGAGCACCGAAAGCGGCTCTTCCGGAACGATCGGATCGAGCGGTTCCGGGGCCCGTCCCAGCGCCTGGTCGAGCCGGAGCAGAAAAGCCGAGCCGAAGCGGCGCTGGAGCGGCGCCCGGGGCATGGCGACAAGCTCCCCGACCCGCTCGACCCCGAGCCGGTTCGCCGTCGCCAGCTGGCGCGGATCGAGCCGCAGCGCCGCCAGCGGCATGTCGGCGATCGCGTCCGCTTCCAGTCCATTGGAGCAGAGGATCAAGGGTGAATGACCGAAGCGGGCGAGCGCATGAGCGGCGCCGAAGGTGCCGGCAACGGCGATCCGGGCGGTGAAGCCGAGCCGGCCGAGAAAGGCCAGAACCCGTTCGCACATCGATCGTTCGCCACCGAACAGATGGGCCACGCCGGTCAGATCGAGCCACAGGCCGTCGGGCCCGGACGAAGCGGCGCGCGGCGTCCAGCGCCGGGCCGCGAACAGACCCAGCCGAAGCAGCCAGTCCATATCTCCTTCCGGATCCGAATCGCGAACGTCGATCCCGGGGAGCAGGATCCGCGCCTTGCTGAGCGGCATTCCAGCGCCGACACCCAGTGAACGCGCGTAAGGACAGGCCGCCGCGACGAGGTTCTGATTGCCGACCTTGTGCGCCGTGACGAGAGCGCCGGTGCCGTCGAGGCGCGGGACAGGCCTGTCCTCTTTCGCTCGCGCCCAGCGTGCGCCGGGGCGCCAGCCGCCACCCCGGGGGCAGGAGCAATCCGCGAGCCGGGGGTTCGGGGAAGGATCGGCAGAGGCGCTCGATGAATAATCGTCAGCGGCGTTCCGCTGCCGCCGATCAGGCGGCGATTCTGGGCGCTCTGCCCGTCTGATCCGGTCGGTCGCCAGATCGGGCAGATAGAGCGAGGCGAGCCTCGGCATCGGGAGCCTCCAAATACCAGAAACAGGGGGGACCGCCGCGCTGGCGAACGAGCATTACTTCCCAGCAGGCGCGGCCAATTCCTTCGAACGGCCCCATCGCCGCGAACGGCAAGGGCGAAGAGGGAGCGCAGGCGATCCGCCAGCGCGTGAGCGACGCCGACGGAATCGCCAGCGGATCGATTTGCGACTTCTTCCACCGCCGGCGAAGCAAGGCCGCCGTTCCCCCTTCCTCCGCCGCAAGCTGGAGCCGGCGCGTGGCCGTCATCGAAGCACGGCCGACTTCGCCGACCACCGCCGCGAGCGAACCGTGGCGGATGCCTTCCTCCATCACCGCAAGCGCTTCTTCGTCATTGCCGCATTCGGCATAGAGGATTCGGTCCGGAGCGAGCCCCGCCTGAGCGAGCGCCGGCGCGAACAGATCGCGCTTCGTCAGTGCCCACAGGACCTGGCTTCGGCCTTCCTCATATTGGGAAAAACGAGCGGCGAGGGCCGCAACGAACAAGGTCGCCGCGGCTTCGTCACTGGGCGCCGGACTGGCGGAAGCGGCTTCGTGAAGACCCGTCGCAAGGCCGCCCGAAGCGAGCCGCCGGTCGACCTCGTCGATTCCCAGCCGCAGCACAGAGCCGGCGACGGCTCGGCGGCTGGATTCGATCGCGACTATCTCCGCCTTCAAGGCGGCGATGCGCGAATCCCGGATGGAAGCTTCGGACATGCGACTCGGACTCATTTGTTCGCATTATGTTCCGCTCGCATTCATCCGGAGTCAAGGTGACGGGCGAGAAACCTCGTCCCTCTCGACATTCCCCTAAAGCTGCAACAGAAACCCCTTGATGAACCTGCTTCGCGCACTCCTTCTCATTCTGTCGCTGGCCACCCTTTCCCCGGCCATCGCTCAGACCGCGGACCAGGACTGGCTCTATCGCGGCAGCGACATCGCCCGCGATCCCGCCTGGCGGTTCGGCACCCTGGCCAATGGTCTTCGCTACGCCGTGCGCCGCAACGCTCTGCCGGAGGACCAGGTCTCGATCCGGATCAGGATCGACGCCGGCTCGCTTCACGAGGAGGACCACGAACGCGGCTGGGCCCATTATGTCGAGCACATGATGTTCCGCGGCACCGAGAGCTATCCGGATCGCCAGGCGCGCCAGATCTGGCAGCAGCTCGGCGCGAGCTTCGGCAGCGACAGCAATGCCCGCACCAGCGCCACCGAGACCGTCTACCAGCTCGATCTGCCCCATGCCGAGCGCGTTCAGCTGGACACCAGCCTTCAGGTACTCGCCGACATGATGGCCCGCGCCCGTTTCGATCCTGCGGCCGTCGAAGGCGAAAGACCCGTCGTGTTGGCCGAAAAGGGCCGCCGCCCCGAGATCAGCGAGCGCGTCGCCGAAGTGACCCGAACACTTTTCTATTCGGGCCTGAGATATGCCGACCGCGATCCGATCGGGACCGAGGAAACCCTGAACAATGCCACCGCGGAAGGACTGAAGGCCTTCTACCAACGCTGGTATCGTCCCGACCGGGCGACGATCGTCATGGTCGGCGACGCCGATCCGGCCTTGATGGAAGAGCTGATCCAGAACCATTTCGGCAGCTGGCAGCCGGCCGGGCCGCCGCCGCCCGAACCGGATTACGGCAATATCGCCGAGCCGCCGCAGCCGATTGCCTCTCTGGTCTATCCCGGCGCGCCAGTGACGGCGACCCTCATCTGGATGCGGCCTTATGAGATCGCGCCTCACACCATGGAACGCGAGCGCCAGTTGCTCGAGGAAATGGTCGCGACCCGGATCATCAATCGCCGCCTCGAGGCGCGCGCCCGCGGCGATTCCGATTTCATCAATGCCTCGCTCATTGCGTCGAGAGCCCGGCACATCTCCAACGCCACCCAGCTCGCCATCTCCGTGCGCGGAAATGCCTGGCGCCGCGCGCTCGAGCAAAGCTTCGCCATCCTCGCCGACGCGGTTCGGGCGCCGCCGAGCGCAACCGAGATCAGCCGCGAGCTTCAGAATCTGCGGACCTCGGTCAGCGCCGCGGTCAGCGGCGACGCGACGATCCGCTCACAGCTCCGCGCCGACCAATTGCTCAACGCGATCGACAACGGATCGGTGGTGTCGACCGCGGCAACGGTCCTGGAAAATTTCGAGCGTAACGTGCCGCTGATGACCCCCGACCGGATCGCCGCGACGACCCGGGCCTTGTTCACCGGTTCCGGCCCGCGGCTCATGCTGATTTCCCCGGATCCGATACCGGGCGGCGACGTCGCGCTGGCGCAAGGACTGGCGGCGGCCCGGGCGATCGCGCCGTCGGAGCGCCGGCAGGAGCGTCGCGTCAGCTTCGATCAGCTCCCACGGCTCGAACCCGATGGAGTCGAAGTCTCCCGCCAGCGGATCGACGATCTCGGCGTCGACATCGTCCGGTTCGCCAACGGCTCGACCCTGACCTTCAAGCGCACGAATTTCGAACGCGGCTCGGTCAATGTCCGATTGCGCTTCGGCAATGGCATGGCGGGCCTTGCCCCCGACCAGCCCAATCTGGCCTGGCTGGGCGGGCTGATCGGCCCCTCGGGATTGGCCGATCTCGACCTCGACGGGATGGAACGGCTTCTGACCGGGCGGCGGATGAGCCTGGCGTTCGGGATCGACGAGGAAGCCTTCGTCCTCGCCGGCCAGACCAACAGCGTTGATCTTGCCGATCAATTGCGCCTGCTGACCACCAAGCTCACTCACCCGCGCTGGGATAGCGGCTTGTTCAACCGCTTCCATTCGGCCGCCGTGCAAAGTTTCGACATGCATTTTGCCTCGGCCACCGGCCGGGCCTCGCGCGAGGTGCCGGGCGTGATCCGGCCCAACGACCAACGCTGGCGCGCCATCGAGCGCGAGGAGATGGCGGCCGCGAACGTCGACCAGCTGCGCGCCTTTTTCGAGCCGTTGCTCGCCAACGGGCCGATCCATGCCGTCATCGTCGGAGACGTCGAGCTCGAGGCGGCAGTGGAAGCGGTCAGAACGACCGTCGCCTCGCTTCCGGCGCGGGAATCCTTGCCGGTTCCGGCGGGGGCCCGCGACCTTCAGCCGCCGGCCCCGAACCCGGAGCCGCGGCGATTCACGCACCAGGGCGATCCCGACCAGGCTTTCGCGCTGATCGGCTGGTCGACGCTCGGCGGCCGCGACCAGACCATGGATCGGCGCGCTTTGGCTTTGGCTGCCAACATGTTTCAGGCCCGGTTGTTCGATCGGCTCCGCGAGCAGGAAGGCGCCACTTATTCCCCAAGCGCCGCTCACAACAGCTCGGAGGCGTTCGAGGACTGGGGCATCTTCTTCGCCTCGGCCGAGGTCAGGCCCGAAAGCGTTCCGACATTCTTCCGGATCGCGCGCGAGATCGTCGCGGAGCTGGCAAGCGCGCCGGCCGCGCCAGACGAATTTCAGCGCGCGCAGAATCCGGTGATCACCGGCATCGAGCGCCGGCTGGCGACCAACGGTTATTGGCTCGAGGCGATCGAAAACTGGGTCCATTCCCCTCAGGACATCGAGAATGTCCGCCATTATCTTGCCGATTACCGGGCCCTGACGCCCGAGCGGGTCCGCCGCGCCGTCGCGAATTACGTCCTCGACCAGGGGGACTGGTCGTTGGTGGTGCTGCCGGCCCGTTCGCAAGTGGCCTCGGAACAGAGCGGCTCTTGACCCATTGCACGGCAAAACCGGGTATTGGCCGGAAAAGCAGTCCCACTTTTCCGGATCATGCTCTAGAGGAAGCGCCGGAGTAACGACTTGTGGCTCACAGTGCCGTCCAGATCGCCACGCCTCCCAGGCGCCAGGCTGCCGCAGGCTTGAGCCCTCTCAGGCTTCACGGCCAGCCCTTCTTCGAAGACAAGAATCGCGCCTTCTGGGTGCTCCAGACGATCGGCTGGGGCGGCTATTTCATCCTTCGCACCTTGTCCGGAATCGCCAACGCGATGGAGTGGAGCTACGTCCTCCACACCGCCTTGCTGACCGCGTCCGGTTACTCGATCACCCTTCTGATGGCGGCAGCCTATCGCCGGCTGATCCTGATGCGGCCCTTGGTGACCTGGCTGGCGACCGTCACCATCGTCATCGTCGCCGCGGCGGGCTTCTCCGCCATCGAAACCTGGAGCGTCTCGACCTTCGTCCAGCCCGGAACGCGTCCCGAGGGTATCCGCTTCCTCGGCGCGATCCTGCTGACGGTCTCACTGCTCGTCGCCTGGTCGGCCTTGTATTACAGCATCAACTTCTTCCTGCTTCTGGAAGAACAGAGCGACCGGCTGCTGCGGCTCGAAAGCCAGGCCTCCAACGCCCAGCTGGCGATGCTCCGTTACCAGCTCAATCCCCATTTCCTGTTCAACACGCTCAATTCGATCTCCACCTTGGTGCTCCTCAAGCAAACCGAGCGCGCCAATGCGATGCTGAGCCGGCTGTCCTCCTTCCTTCGTTATACCCTCGTCAACGAGTCGACAGGTCTGGTAACGATGTCGCAGGAGATCGAGACCCTGAAGCTCTATCTGGAAATCGAGAAGATGCGGTTCGAGGAGCGGCTCCGGCCGCATTTCCATATCGATCCGAGCTGCAGCCAGGCCCTCCTCCCCTCTTTGCTCCTTCAACCTCTGATCGAGAATGCGATCAAATATGCGGTGACGCCGCAGGAGGAGGGCGCCGACATCTCGATCGAGGTCAAACGCCACGTCGATCGCGTGCTCATAACCGTCTGGGACACCGGCCCGGGGGCCGACTCCCAATATCAAAGCCGGGCCTTGCAATCGACCGGAGTCGGACTGGCGAACATTCGCGACCGTCTGGCGCAGGCCTATGGCGATAACCACAGGTTCGAGACACAGTCGGAGACATCCGGGGGCTTCCGCGTTTTCATCGAAATTCCCTTTCAAATCGAAGCCGAGGAGCCGCGATGACCATTCGTACGATTCTGGTCGATGACGAACCGCTTGCCATCCAGGGCCTGCAGCTGAGGCTTGAGCCCCACGATGACGTCGAGATCGTCGACACCTGCTCGAACGGGCGCGAGGCCATCCGATCGATCAAGACTCACAAGCCCGATCTCGTCTTCCTCGACATCCAGATGCCCGGCTTCGACGGCTTTTCGGTGATCCAGGGCCTGATGGAGGTCGAACCCCCCTTGTTCGTCTTCGTCACCGCTTATTCCGATCACGCCATCCGCGCCTTCGAGGCTCAGGCCGTCGATTATCTGATGAAGCCGGTCGAGGACGCCCGGCTGGCCGACACGCTCGACCGGGTACGCCAGAGGCTGGCGGAGAAACGCGGCGTCGAGGAGGTCGACCGGTTGAAGGAGGTGCTCGCCGAAGTGGCCCCGGAAGCGGTCGACAATGTCGAGGGGGTCGAGGACGCCCATTCCTCGAACCGCTATGAACGGATGATCAACATCAAGGATCGCGGCCAGATCTTCCGCGTCGACGTCGACAGCATCGAGAAGATCGACGCCGCCGGCGACTATATGTGCATCTATACCGGCGACAACACCTTGATCCTGAGGGAAACGATGAAGGATCTGGAAAAGCGCCTCGACCCACGCCGCTTCCAGCGGGTCCACCGCTCGACGATCGTCAATCTCGACCAGGTGAAGCAGGTGAAGCCGCACACCAATGGCGAATGCTTTCTCGTTCTGGGGTCGGGGTCGCAGGTGAAGGTGAGCCGCTCCTACCGCGACGTCGTCGCGCGGTTCGTTCACTAAGCTGGCGTGAGTGACGTGGCTGGTCCGAAGGGTCGTGCTGGCAGACGGACTTTGAAGGTCTAAGTCGAAGGTCAGCTACCCCAGGCGTCGACCGCTCCAAGCCGCGCATCTTTGGGGAGGGAATGAATGTCCGCGAAATTCGAGACGTTCGCCGCGCTGCACGTGCCCGGCGACCCTGTCATCCTCTACAATGTCTGGGATCCAGGCAGCGCTCTGATCGTCGTCGAGAGCGGCGCCCGGGCAATCGCCACCGGAAGCGCCTCGGTTGCCGCATCCCAGGGCTTTGGCGACGGCGAGCAATTGCCGCTCGAAACGGCGCTGACCAATGCGCGCAGGATCATCGCTTCGGTCGACCTTCCCGTGACGGTGGATTTCGAAGGCGCATATGCGATCGAACCCGAGCTCGTCGCCGCCAATCTGAAGCGTCTCGCCGAAACCGGAGCGGTCGGCTGCAACCTCGAGGATCAGGTGATCGGCGGCGACGGTCTTCATCCGATGGATCGGCAGGTCGAGCGGCTCCGCGCGGCACGTGACGCGGTCGGTCCTGACTTCTTCATCAACGCCCGAACCGACATCTTTCTGAAGGCGCGTCGGGAAGACCATGATGAATCGATGGTCCAGGCGGCGCTGGCGCGGGCCGATGCTTATGCCGGCGCCGGCGCAAGCGGGATCTTCGTTCCCGGCCTCGCGGATCTCGGGCTTCTGGCGCAATTCTGCACGATGTCGCCGCTGCCGGTAAACTTCATGGCCTTTCCGGGCTGCGCCGAGCCAAAAGAGATTGCCGCAGCCGGCGCCGCCCGGATCAGCCACGGGCCTTTCCCCTACAAGCTCGCCATGAACGCCTTCAGGAAGGCATCCGAGGCGATCTACGGCGCGTAAGCGGATTCATCGACCTGGCTGCGCCTTCGCGCTCAGCCATTTTGGGACGGAGGACGACAGGATGGCCAGGATCACGGGGCTCGGTGGAATATTCTACAAGGTCGAGGATCCGGAGCGGACCCGCGCCTGGTATCAGGAAAATCTGGGGATCGGCGGCGAATGGGGCGCCCATTTTCGATGGTCGGATGAGCCGCAGGAAGACCCCTACAGCCTCTCCAGCCCGTTCAAGGCCACGACCGATTATTTCGATCCGTCGCCCTCCCCGTTCATGGTCAATTACCGGGTCGACGATCTCGGCGCTTTGGTCGATCAGCTCAAGGAAAAGGGCATCGAGATCCTGGGCACTCAGGATGAGGAATATGGCAAGTTTGCCTGGATCCTCGATTGCGACGGGATCAAGATCGAGCTGTGGCAGCAGGCCGGACCGGCCCCTGTCTGATAGTCTCAGGCGCGTTTGCGCCGCCGTCGGAGGAAATCGAAGAAGCCGCCGCCGGCCGTGGACTTGAGGACGGTGGAGCGGAACATCCGGGCCGAGATCCGGATGATGATGACGATCCACAAGGCCTGCCAGACCAAAGCCAGCAGATGCGGCCAGAGCTGGCTGGATTCGGCCGCCAGAGCAATCATCGCCAGCGGCGAGCTGAACGGGACGAGGTAAGCGAGCCACGTCAGGGCTCCGCCGTCGCTGCCGACGGCGCTCATCCCGAGCAGAAGCATCATCAGCTGGAGCAAGGTGATCGGCATCGACAGCGTCTGGATCTCGCGAATGTTGCTCGCCTGGCCGCCGATCCCGAGGAAGAGCGAGCCCAACAACATGTAATTGGTCGAATAATAAAGCAAAACGAGGACGATATAAGCCGGCCAGCCGATGGCCGGGCCGACCTGCGGCGCGGTCATCCAGTCCTGAGCGGCCTGGACGAAGAAATAAGCCAAAGCGATCATCCCGCCCCAGACGGCCAACCCGACGAGCGAGATCCCAAGCATCGCGATCAATTTGCCGAGGAAAACGGCATCCAGCGGAACCGCAGCGGCGAGCACCTCGATCACCTTGTTCGATTTCTCTTCGACGAGGTTCGAGAGCAACAAGGTCGCAAGCATCAGGGTGACCATGAAGATCAGCATCTGGCCCGATTGGGCGAGCACTCGGCGGATCGCCCGCAAATTGCCTGCGGCCTGTTCGGTGACGACCCGCTGCGCGGCCCGCGTCGGGAGCTGCAGACCGGCCGCTTCCATGGCGATACTCCGCCGGGCTTCCTCGACGAGGAGGTTGAGACGCTTGCCGACCCGGTCATCAACCTTGTCGGGGCCGGTGATGACAGGGCGGTCGATGGTGCCACTGAACACCGCCGAATAAGCCGATTGCTCGTCGGCGAGCAGCCTTTGCGCCTGGACCGTGACGTTTTCGGCAGGAGCGACCGATCGCAAGATGGGGAAGACCTGGTCGGCAGTGCCGGCCACGAGCCTGGACCTGGCGGACGCCAAAGCTTCCTGGGTCGCACTGTCCGAGACGACGGCGACGACCGGCTGGGCCGCGATCCGGTCGGCTTCGTCGGTCGCGAGTCCGGCGCCGATGACGAAACCGAACAGCAGGAGCGGCGCGAGCAGGAAGAAAATGAAGCTTCGCGAATAAACGGTGGCGACGAAGTCCCGCCTGGCGATCACGAAAGCGCCGTCGAGCATATTGTTCATGCCGCGCCTCCGGCCGCGGCCAACTGGCTCTCTTCCATTTCCCGTGCGGCGGCCTCACCGGCGATGGCGACGAAGGCGTCATGAAGGCCAGGCCGCTCGATCGAGAGCTCCTCGATCCCGGCCCCGCCGTCGATCAGCGCCTTGAGCAAAGGCTCGATTCCCCGCTTCGGAAGCTCGAAATGCCAATGATCGGATTCAAGCCGCGCATCCTTGGGAAGCGCCGAGCGCCAGCCACCGTCCGCATTGCGTGTTTTCAGCCGCACCTGCGGCTGCAGCCGGTCGCGCGCCTGGGCAACGTCACCTTCGAACCGGATCCGGCCGTTGGCGATGATCGCGATCCGCTCGCACAATCGTTCGGCATGGGCGATGACGTGGGTCGAGAAAATGACCGTCGTTCCGGCCGCCGCCTCTTCCCGGATCAAATGTTCAAGCCGTCCCTGGTTGATCGCATCCAGCCCGGAGAACGGCTCGTCGAGGACGACCAGACGGGGTCCGTGAACGATCGTCCCGAACAACTGGATGGTCTGCGCCATTCCTTTCGAAAGGCTCTTGATCGGCTTGTCCACATAGTCGCCGAGACCATTCTCGCTGAGGAGGATGGCGGCTCGCTTGCGGCCGATCTCCAGCGGCAGGCCGCGAAGGGCGCCCATGAAGGCGATCGCTTCCCGCGCTGTCATGGCAGGGTAGAGACCGCGTTCCTCGGGCAAATATCCGACGATTCTCGCGGCTTCGAGAGGACGGTCATATCCGAGGAGACTTCTTTGCCCCTGGTCGGGCTCGATAATTCCGAGCAACATCCGAAGGGTGGTGGTTTTCCCGGCGCCGTTGGGACCCAATATACCGTATATGCTGCCTTCGGGGACGGCGAGGTCGATGCCACGAACCGCGGGCTTCCCGTCGAAAGCCTTGGTAAGGCCTTTGGCCTCGATCGCTAATGCCTTTGGCACGGAAAATTTCGCCCCCACGAGGAAACCGGATAGAGCCGAGAACGTGTTGAAAGGCAAGCCGAACCTTAGAGCCGAACTGGCCAGCAAAGCCGCCGAACTCGGCTTTTCCGCCTTTGGCGTCGCGCGCTCGGACTCGGCGCCCAAGACCTCCGAGCGACTTCGTGAATGGCTGGCCGATGGCCGTCACGGCGACATGATCTGGATGGAGGAAAAGGCCGATCGGCGGGCATCGCCAACAGGTCTCTGGCCGGAGGTGCGAAGCGTGATCTGCCTGGGCATGAGCTACGCCCCCGGCACCGATCCCCAAAAGCTTGCGGCCAGCCCGCAACTTGGACGGATTTCGGTCTACGCCCAGGGCGCGGACTATCACGATCTGATCAAGAAGGCCCTCAAGGCGCTTGCCCGCTGGCTGGTGGCGGAGGCTCAGTGCGATCTCAAGGTGTTCGTCGACACCGCCCCGGTGATGGAAAAGCCGCTCGCCGAGGCCGCGGGCCTCGGCTGGCAAGGAAAGCATACCAATCTCGTCAGCCGTCAGGACGGAAGCTGGCTGTTTCTCGGTGCGATCTACACCAATTTGGAGATCGATCCCGATTTGCCCCACGCCGCTCGCTGCGGCAGCTGCACGGCCTGCCTGGACGCCTGTCCCACCAACGCTTTCCCGGCCCCGTTCCAGATCGATGCCCGCCGCTGCATCTCTTACCTTACGATCGAACATAAGGGACCGATCCCGCACGAATTCAGGGAGAGCCTCGGCAATCGCATCTATGGCTGCGATGACTGCCTGGCGGTCTGTCCCTGGAACCGGTTCGCCGCTTCGGCGCGGGCGAACCGGGCCTTCCTCCCGAGAGCGGAGCTTGCGGCTCCCGCATTGGCGGACATCCTCGCCCTCGACGATGCCGATTTCCGCAAGGTCTTCGCCGGTTCGCCGATCAAGCGGATCGGCCGCAACCGGATGGTTCGCAACGCCGCCATCGCCGCCGGCAATAGCGGCCGGCCCGAACTCGCCGTGCGGCTCGAGCCCCTTACCCTCGATCCCGATCCGGTCGTCGCCGAAGCCGCTTCGTGGGCGCTGGAGCGGCTACGAGGCGCCGCTAGCGCGTCTGCTGCTGCGCAGTGAGCGCGGCGACGCAGGAAGCCCGGTCCATGTCGCGGCCATCCGGCAAACGTGCGTCGACATGAGTGACGACGGCCTCGTCGCCGTTTCGCCGAGGATAGAGATAGGCGTCGAGAACGCAGGCAGGCGCCAGGAATTGCAGCTTCCTCGCCGGCCCCTCGCGAACGTCGAGATCAGGCTGACCGAGCAGTCGGACCAGGATCGGCGCCGTCTGGCCCATGACCCCCTCCAGTCCGCCGGTGGCGTAGGTCGGAGCGGCCTGTTGCGCAGCCTGCGCCGGCCTGGCCTGGTCGCTTACCGGTGAGACGCAGCCGGCCAGCAGGATCAGGGTCAGGAGCGGCAGTCCGAATCTCAATTTCGACATCCATGCCTCATTTTGGGTGCAAGAATCACGAAAGCCTGGCGACGGCAAGAGTATAAGGGTTGGAGCAGTGCAATGTCGGGAGGTTCCCCTGCTCCCATAAGTCGTTCAATCAGGTTAAAAGGTGACTTATGACCAATCTCCCGCCCTTCCATCTCGCCTTTCCCGTCCATGACCTCGAGGAAGCCCGCGCATTCTATGGCGGACTGCTGGGCTGCGAGGAGGGGAGAAGCTCGGACCAATGGATCGACTTCGACTTTTTCGGTCATCAGATCGTCACTCATCTCGACCCCGGTCTTCAGCCGCACCGGCTTTCGAATCCGGTAGACGGCCACGATGTTCCGGTGCCGCATTTCGGTGCGGTCCTGTCGATGGAGGAATGGGAGAAACTGGCGCGGCGCCTGGAGAGCAAGGGCCTGTCCTTCGTTATTTCGCCGACGATCCGCTTCCGCGGCCAGGCCGGTGAGCAGGCGACGATGTTCTTTCTCGACCCGTCCGGAAATGCGCTCGAATTCAAGGCGATGCGCGATCCGGCCAATCTGTTCGCCAGGCAATAAGCCCGACCCGCAAGCGTCAATCGGCGACGCTCAGATAACGGCCGTTGAGGTAGAGCAACGGGTGGATGTCGTCGCGCACCTTCACCTCTTCGACGAGACCGATGAAGATGCTGTGGGTGCCGAAGGCGTGGCTGTCGATCCGCCGGCAGCGAATGGCGGCCTGCGCATCGACGAGACGGGGCGGAGTGACGCAATCATTCTCCCAGCCGCTGACGAAGCGAAGCTCATGCTGGGCGCGGTCCGCGAACATGCTCGCGATCGCCTGCTGGTCGCGGTGGAGGACGTTGACCCCGAAATGCGCGGCGTCCTCCATCTTGGCATGAACGAAGGCCGCGCGATTGATGCAGACCAGAAGGCTGGGCGGATCCATCGAGATCGGCGACACGGCGGTGGCGGTTATCCCGAAAGGCTGGCCATCGACGCAGATCGAGATGACGTTGACGGTGGACGCAACGCGCCGCATCGCCTGTCGGAACGAGTCGTTGAGGGGCTCCGCCATCACCGCGCGCAGATGAAGCAGAGGTGCAGTCGCGGCAAGCCCTGCTTCCAACGAACATTGAAAAGCGTGGCCGTCAGTTCAGCCACGGACGGCGAAGCCGGCCATGACCTCGCAGACCCAGCGTCCGGCGGTGAGAGCGGTCGTGTCGCCGACGTCCAGGCTGGGATCGAATTCGGTGAGATCGACCAGTTTCACGCGCGGCTCGGCCGCGAGCCGGCGGGCAGCGTCGAAGAACATCTGCGCCGGCATCCCGCCCGGACGGGCGCCGGGCGCGCCGGGACATTGCGCACGGTCGATCACGTCAATGTCGAAATCGACGATGATTGCCTCGACATGGGCAAGTCGCTCGAGCGCCAAATCGAGCACCGGGACGATGCCCTGTTCCAGACACTGCGAAATATTGAACGTCGCGGCGCCGGCGGCCTGCGCATCAAGATGCATCTTCGCCGTGTTCGCGAACGGGGCCAGGCCGATCTGGACGAGGTTTCGGCCGGGAAGACCGTCCTCCAGAAGGCATCGCACAGGATTGCCGTTCATCGGCCCCTGATCCGTCTCACGCATGTCGAAATGGGCATCGAGCGTGATCAGGCCGATCCGATCCAGCGGCAGCCCGAGGCCGTGGGCTGCCGGACGGGTGACGGCATTATTGCCGCCGATGAGTAAGGTGAGTTCATGCCCGGCGACGGCACCGGCGACCGAATCGCGAATAAGCTGGAAGCCCTCGGCCGGCGAAAGGCCGCGGACTTGGACGTCGCCGAGATCATGGATGCCGACCTCGATCTCCAGATTTGCCTGCAGATCGTAAGTACTGAACCGCCTCATCACCTGCCGAACCGTCTCCGGAGCGAGGTCGCATCGACCGGGAGTGACCGATCCGGCCTCCATCGGCGCGCCGAGCAAGGCGACCGGCGCTTCTTGGTCGGTGAGGAGGTCGGCAATCGATTTCCAGGCCATGGCTTTGCTCTATAGCCGCGCCGCACTAAGAAGCGAGCCATGTGGGACCGGCTCCTCGTCGACTGCAATATCGCGACCATGGACCCGGCCGTGCCGGCGCCGTTCGGCGCCATCGAAAATGGGGCGATCGGAATCCAGGACGGCCGGATCGTCCGCGTCGGCCCGCGAACGGAGCTTGCCGGCTGCCAGGCCAAGAGGGTCGAGCCGCTCGACGGCGCCTGGGTGACACCGGGCCTGGTCGATTGCCATACCCATCTGGTGTTCGGCGGCGATCGCTCCGGCGAGTTCGAGCAGAGGCTCGAGGGCGCGACCTACGAGGAGATCGCCCGCGCCGGCGGCGGGATCGCGTCGACGGTGCGGGCCACGCGTGAGGCCTCGCTCGAGCAACTGACCGATCAATCGCGGCCTCGGCTGCAGTCGCTGATGCGCGGCGGAATCACGACCGTGGAGATCAAGTCGGGTTACGGCCTGGACATCGAGTCCGAGTTGAAGATGCTCGGCGCGGCACGCGCCCTCGCGAGAAGCGAGCCGGTCCGGGTCGAGTCGACCCTTCTTGCGCTCCATGCCTTGCCGCCCGAATTTCGGGACCGCCGCGAGGATTATGTCCGGCTCGCCATCGACAGTATCCTGCCGGCGGTGACAGAGCGTGACCTTGCCACTTCGGTCGATGCCTTTTGCGAAAATATCGGCTTCACCCCGGACGAGGTCCGCGCCTTCTTCGAAGCGGCAACCGAGCTCGGTCTCAAGGTGAAGCTTCATGCCGAGCAATTGAGCAACCTCAATGGCGCGGCGCTGGCAGCCGAATTCGACGCCCTCTCGGCCGATCATCTCGAGCATGTCGACGAGACCGGAGTCGCCGCAATGGCCCGGGCGCGGATGGTCGCGGTATTGCTGCCGGGAGCGTTTTACGCGCTGAGCGAGACCCGCAAACCGCCGATCGACCTACTCCGCCGCTACGGCGTTCCGATCGCGATCGCGACCGACTGCAATCCGGGCACTTCACCGGTGCTCTCGCCGAGCCTTATCCTCAACATGGCCTGCACTCTGTTCCGGCTGACTCCAGAAGAAGCGCTTGCGGGGATGACCCGCGAGGGCGCTCGAGCGCTCGGCCTCCAGGACGAGGTCGGCACGATCGCAGCGGGCAAGGCGGCGGACCTGTGCGTATGGCGGGTGAAAAGGCCGGCGGAGCTTTGCTACTGGATCGGCCTTTCCGGGCCCGAACGGAGGATCTTCGGCGGCGAGGATTCGTAAAGCCGGCGCTTGCGGCCAAGTGCCGGCGAGGCGATAGCGAGCCGGCAAGGCGCCAGAGGGGACAGAATTGCTTTCGAGAAGAGACAATCAGCGTCGCATAAAGGCCCCGACCGGGCCGGAACTGAGCTGCCGCAGCTGGACCACCGAGGCGGCGATGCGGATGCTGATGAACAACCTCGATCCGGACGTCGCCGAGGCGCCGGAAGAGCTCGTCGTCTATGGCGGGATCGGCCGCGCGGCCCGCGACTGGGAGAGCTTCGATGTTATCGTCGACAGCCTGAAGCGGCTGGAAGAAGACCAGACCCTGCTCGTCCAATCCGGAAAACCCGTGGGCATCTTTCGCACCCACAAGGACGCGCCGCGGGTGCTGATCGCCAATTCGAACCTGGTGCCGAAATGGGCGACGTGGGAGCATTTCCACGAATTGGATCGCAAGGGCCTGATGATGTACGGCCAGATGACGGCCGGCTCCTGGATCTACATCGGCACCCAGGGCATCGTTCAGGGCACCTACGAGACCTTCGTCG
>DAINCA010000009.1:0-28345 GCA_036732645.1 Allosphingosinicella sp. | reverse complement strand
GCATGTCGGCCCCGCCGATGGGAATGATCAGGAGAAAGCCGATCGCGAAGGCGAGGCCGGTGACGGTCCAAAATATCCAGGGGCTCTGGTCCTGGGTGAACCACGCGATTAGGCCCAAGATGGCCGCAAGCGTACCCAGATTGATGACATGGCGGAGCGGCAGGAGGATCGGCTTGCCCGACATGTTGCCGTTCAGTTTCAGGAAGGCGATCACCGAACCGGAGAAAGTGATCGCGCCGATCGCTACGCCCAGGCCCATCTCTACTCTGCTGATCGGCTCGATCACGCCGTCGACAGCGATCCCGAAGGCCTCCGGATTTAGGAAAGCGGCCGCCGCGACCAGCACAGCGGCGAGGCCCACCAGACTGTGAAAGGCGGCGACGAGTTGCGGCATGGCGGTCATGGCAATTCGGCGCGCCGTGACGATTCCGACCACGCCACCAATCGCGATCGCCGTCAGCATCTGAAACAAAACGACGGTGTCGACTCCGCCGACGATATTCGATGGGGCTACCGGCTGATAGTGAATGAGCGTCGTCGCGACGGCTAGGAGCATCCCGGCCATTCCGAACCGGTTGCCGCGTCGCGCGCTTTCCGGATTGGAGAGGCCTCGCAACGCGAGGATGAAGCAGACGCCCGCGACAAGATAAGCGAGCATCACCCACGCGGGGGCGCCGACGGCTTCGTGCATCAGCGCCGTTCCTTTTTCTTGTACATGGCCAACATTCGCGCCGTCACCGCGAAGCCACCGAAGATGTTGACGCTGGCGAGAGCGACCGCGACGAGCCCAAGCCATTTCGACCCCGGAGCGCCAGCCGCGGCGCTGGCGATCAGCGCGCCGACGACAATGACCGACGAGATGGCGTTGGTCACCGACATGAGCGGTGTGTGGAGCGCCGGAGTGACCGACCACACCACGTAATAGCCCACGAAACAGGCTAGAACGAAGATCGACAGGATGCTGATGAAGTCCATTCGCTCGTCACTCCCGATATTCGACGATTCGGCCGGCCAGCGCGTCGAGCGTCCCGCTGAAGGCGGCCACCGCCTCTCTGTACGATTCCTCGCCTGGCTCGCATGGCTCTCGGTTCGAATAACGGGCGACGCCGGCCCAGTCATTCTCACCCAGCCAGATCGCTTGCCCGGCCTGCTTTCGAATGGCTAGCTGCTTGAGTTCTTCAAGGCGGCGCATTTGATGCAAAGTCTCTGCCCGTTCGGCCCCTCCTGGGCAGCTGGCGAGAAAATCGCGCGCGGCAAGGCTTCGGAAGGTCGCTCGGCGAAGCGGCTCCAGCGCTCCCGCGCTCTTAACCTCCTCCTCTTCGCCACAGCCAGGTGCAAGCAGGATCGCGGCCAGCATCCCCGCCTGACCCACTACCTTCATCCGAGCAGCCGTTCGTTGACCACCTTGCCGTCTCGCGTCAGCCGCACCCCCTGAACGATCTCGTCATCGTCGGGAAAGGCCACATTCTTCGAATCCGCATCCCAGAAGGCATTGATGAAGTTGAACAGGTTGCGGGCGTAGAGGGCCGAGGCGTCGGCGGCCAGCCGGCTCGGCATGTTTCGGTGACCGACGATCTTGATACCATGCCGTTCGACGACCGCGCCGGCCTCCGCTCCTTCGACATTGCCTCCCTGTTCCACCGCAAGATCGACAACCACACTTCCCGGCCGCATCGTCGCCAGCTGGGCATCGCTGATCAGTCGGGGTGCCGGCCTTCCCGGAATGAGTGCGGTCGTGATGACGATGTCCTGCTTGGCGACATGGCTAGAGACCAGTTCCGCCTGCGCCTTCTTATATTCATCGGACATTTCGGTAGCGTAGCCCCCCGCCCCCTCGCCTTCGATCCCCGCTACCTTCTCGACGAAGATCGCCTTGGCACCCAGGCTCTCGATCTGCTCCTTGGTGGCGGCGCGGACATCGGTGGCGGAGACTATCGCTCCAAGCCGTCGCGCTGTCGCGATCGCCTGAAGCCCGGCGACGCCGACGCCCATCACGAAGACGCGCGCGGCCGAAATCGTACCGGCTGCCGTCATCATCATCGGAAAGGCACGGCCATATTCGGCGGCCGCGTCCAGCACGGCCTTGTAGCCGGCGAGATTGGCTTGCGAGGACAAGACGTCCATCGTTTGCGCACGGGTGATGCGCGGCATGAATTCCATCGCCATTGCCTCGATCCCGGCCGAGGCAAAAGCGTCGATCCGATCGCGGTCCCCAAGCGGGTTGAGTATTCCGGCAAGCAATGCACCGGCATTTGCCCCACTTAGGCTGCCGGGCTCCGGCGCCTGCACCGCGAGAATGATCGCTGCATCGGCCAGTGCCTCTGCCCGAGGTCCGACTGCGGCTCCCGCCGCCTCATAGTCCGAATCGGCGATCGAAGCGGCCGCTCCAGCCCCACTTTCGACCCCGATTTCTGCGCCCAGCCCGATGAATTTCTTCACCGTCTCCGGAGTGGCCGCGACTCGCCGCTCGCCCTCTGCGCCCTCCTTGAGGACTGCGATCTTCACCCAGTCAGCCCGGATCAGGTGCTAATGACGAAAATGACGATCAGCGCAGCTACGACGCTGACGATCGCGCCCCACTTCATCAGCGCCACGAACAATCCGTAACTGTTGTGGTGGCGCCTGACCTCGCGGTCCAAATCGCCTTCGGCTGCCATGTTCTGCCCTTTCATCCCAGTTCGGGCGAACGCTTAGCAAGGGCAGGAGAGAAAGGGCAAGGCGCCAGACGCGCCAGCGCCAAAGCCTCAGGGATTGCGGTCCGCCAGCGGTTCGCCGCTTTCCTCTTCCTCCAGCAGGACGGCTGCGTCGCCATTGGCGGAAAGGCGTACCTTGTTGCCGTCCAGGCCGGCGACAAGTCCGCCGGAAATGTAATGGTGGTGATCCTCATGGGAACCGCTGTCCGCCTTGATCAGCTTGATACGATCCCCTTCGACCTTGTCGACGGTGCCGATGTGAACGCCGTCGGCGCCGATCACTTCCATATGCTCGCGAATACCGCCCAAATCGATCATCTGTGCTCTCCTGCTGTCCGATTCCCGAACGTGTCGGAGCGGAAATCGATGCACTCGAGCGCAGCTGCGACAGGCCGTGCGTTAAGTTCCTCTTTACCAAATCCGCCTAGACCAGTCCCTCTTTAGGACGAGGGAAACAGATGCGGCCCGAACCGACAAGATGTCTGCTGCTGATCGACGATGAACCGGCGCAGCGGCGATTGATCACCGCGATCGGTGCCCGTGCCGGCTGGTGGGTACGTGGCGCCAGCGACCTCGATTCAGCCAAAGCCATGCTCGCGGATCCGCAGGAACCGAAGTTCGACGCCATCCTGCTCGACTGGCTCCCCGGAGCGGAAGGCAGCGAGTTGATCCAGGCGATCCGCGAATTGCGTCCAGAGCTACCCTTGCTCGTCCTCACCGCACAAACCAGCGTCTCCTGTGCGGTCGACGCCATGCGCGCCGGCGCCAGCGACTTCCTTGTGAAGCCACTCGCGCCCGACCGGCTTCTTGCGGCGCTCAACGCCGCGACCGACCGCCGCAAATCGCGAGGCGAGCTTCGACCGCTTTCGGAAAAGATCAACAAGACGCTGGGTTTCGACGAGATCGTCGGTTCCGCTTCCGGCTTCCGTTCGGCACTGGCGATTGCCGCCAAGGCGGCGCGGGCCCGCGTCTCGGTCCTGATCGAAGGCGAGAGCGGCTCGGGCAAGGAGATAATTGCGCAGGCCATCCATGCCGCCAGCCCGCGTGGCAAGCTTCCGCTTCACATCGTGAACTGCGGCGCGATTCCGGAGAATCTGGTTGAATCCGTTCTGTTCGGCCATGAGAAAGGCTCCTTCACCGGGGCGTTCGATCGTCACATCGGCCGGTTCGAAGATGCGGATGGGTCGACCCTTTTCCTCGACGAGGTCGGCGAACTTCCGCTCGACACCCAGGTGAAGCTTCTTCGCGTTCTTGAAACGGGGGAAATCCAGAGGGTCGGCAGCCGGATCACCCAGTTGGTGGACGTCCGGATCATCGCTGCCACCAATCGCAAGCTCATCGAGGAAGTCGCTGCAGGCCGGTTCCGCGAGGATCTCTATTACCGTCTCAACGTCGTCCACGTTCCGATTCCGCCACTTCGGGACAGGATCAGCGACCTTCCCGCTCTCGCCCGCCATCTGCTGTCGCGGATCGCCGAGCAGCCGGGAATGCGGCCGCTGTCGATCACCGACGACGCTCTCGAAGTGCTGATGAGCTATGGCTGGCCTGGCAACATCCGTCAGTTGCAGAACGCCCTGTTCCGCGCCGCCGTGCTTTGTGACAGCGACGCTTTGACGGCGGCCGACTTCCCGCACATCGCCAACGAATCTCGGCATGGCCGTCGCGCAGACGATTATCACGCCAAGCGCCTGGACGGACAGTCGGCGACCGCTGCCCTCGCTCACGGTCCGGGGATTACGCTTTACAGGTCGGACGGTCATTTGCGGCCGCTGGAAGAGATCGAGGCCGACGTCATTCGCCTCGCCATCGGTCACTATCGGGGCCGGATGACCGAGGTTGCCCGGCGCCTGGGTATTGGCCGATCAACCTTGTACCGCAAGCTGGGCGAGCTCGGCATCGAGGCCGCCGCCTGAGCCGATTCCAGTCGCAACGAGACGGCGATTGCAACCTTCCCCGCAGGCCTGCGAGGCTGCTAAGCGCGTCTTATGGACGATTTTCCCAACGCGGTAATACTGATCACTGGTGCGGCCTCCGGAATTGGCGCCGCATTGTCCTCCCGGCTCTGCGCCGGTGGCGCGAAGAAGTTGATTTTGATCGACCGGGACGAGGACAGGCTTCGAGACTTCGCTTTCTCCTTGCCATGCGAACGGCAGCTCATCGTTGGCGATGTCGCAGACGAACAACTGTGGGCTGATGCCGATCTGACCGGCCTAACCCACGGCGTCGTCAACGCCGGCATCGGTGCTGGTGGTACCATCGCCGAAATGTCCCTTAAAGCGTGGCGCGAGGTCATGTCCGTCAATCTGGACGGCGCATTTCTGACTCTGCAGGCGGCCATGAAGGCGATCAAAGCCGGCGGAACTGGCGGTTCGATCGTGCTTACCGCCTCGGCGGCTGGGATAAAGGCAGAGCCCGGAATCGCGGCCTATGGCGCTTCCAAGGCGGCGGTCATCCACCTCGCCCGCATCGCCGCGCGCGAAGGTGCGGAAGATCGCATCCGGGTAAATTCCATTGCGCCCGGAGGAGTCGAGACGCCGATCTGGTCCAACGTGCCTTTCTTCCAGGAACTCGTTCGGGGCACAGGCAGCGAGGAAGGCGCATTCAAGGCGATGAGCAGCGGCGCAACGCCATTGCAACGCTTTGGAAAGCCCGAGGAGATCGCCGAGCTGATGGCTTTCCTGCTGTCGGAAAAGGCGGGGTTCGTCACTGGATCCTGCTTCGTCAGCGATGGCGGCTATACGCTCTAGCCTGATCGGGATCTGCGCCCTCCTTTCCGCCTGTCAGGCGGAACAGGAGCCGCAGCCGGCGCCGCCGCGAGAGATCGTCACCGCCGCATATTGCGAGCAACACAATTTCGAAGGTTCGAATTTCACCGCCTGCCGCTACGATTCACGACGCCACCGAATCGAGCTGTTCCTGGACGACGCTCAAGGGCGATTGCGGAGCCTCGCGCGTCTCGACGATCATCTTGGGCAACGCCGCGATCAGCTTCTCTTCGCAATGAACGCGGGCATGTATGACGAGGAGGGGCGGCCGATCGGTCTCTATGTCGAACGCGGCCGCCGGCGCCACCGGATCAATCTCGCCAGCGGCACCGGCAATTTTCATCTGAAGCCCAACGGCGTCTTCGCCGTTGCCCGCGACGGGCGCGTATCGATCCGGACCAGCGACGAATTCGATGGCGAACCCTATTGGGCGACACAGTCAGGACCGATGCTCGTCATCGACGGAGAACTTCACCCTGCCTTCCAGCCCGATGGTGAGTCGCTGCATGTTCGCAATGGCGTCGGAGTGGCCGATCGGCAGACAGCCTGGTTCGCCATCAGCGAGGGACCGGTCTCATTCGGACGATTTGCTCGCTTCTTCCTCGACGTTCTGGACTGTCCCAACGCCCTTTACCTCGACGGCGGGGTTTCGAGCCTGTGGGACCGGGGCGCGGGCCGGCGGGACCGTTATTCTTCACTCGGACCGATGGTCGCGATATTCAAACGCGACGTCGATCCCGTCATGAAGGAGTGAAATGATGACTTTCAGGGGCAGCTGTCATTGCGGCAAGCTTAGCTACGAAGTCGACGAGGCACCGCCAACCAAGGCGATGGAATGCAATTGCTCCATCTGTCGCCGTCGTGGATCGCTTCATCATTTCACCACACCGGACCGGTTCACCTTCCAGGGCGCCGACGAAGATCTGGCCACGTATCAGTGGAACAAACAGATCATCCGCTTCGAGTTCTGCAAGACATGCGGCTGCGCTCCATTTGCTCATGGGACGGGACCGAGTGGACCGGCGGTCGAGATCAACCTTCGCTGTGCGGAGGGCATCGATCTGGACTCACTCGAGATCGAGAAGTTCGATGGCGCACACCGCCTCTAGCGGCTGACTAGAGGTCTTCTGCGTAGGTCCTGATCCTGTGATGGGTGTCCAGATACATCCAGGTGCGCGAGAAAGGCGGCCGGAATGAGCCCGACGTCAACGCGGTGTCAGCGCGGCGTCACGAAGGCCGCGCCAGACCCTAAGTGCCTGCAGAGTCTCCGGAACGTCGTGCACTCTCAGCAGCTGGACACCTCGGTCCGCCGCTTTGAGCGCCAACGCGATGGAACCGCCGAGTCTGCGATCAGCCGGTGCCTCGTTGGCCAAGGCGCCGATCGTTCGCTTTCGGCTGGCCCCCAGCATGATCGGACATCCAAGGCCATGCAGCATCGCCAGACCGTTCATGAGCTGGAGATTGTGCTGGACGTTCTTGCCGAAACCGAAGCCTGGATCGACGATGATCCGTTCCCGGGCGATCCCACCGTCGACCGCGGCAGCGATGCGTTCCTTCAGCCAGTCATACACTTCGAGCAAAACGGGTCTGTCGTAACGGGGATCGTCCTGCATCGTCTCGGGGCTACCCTGATGGTGCATCAGCACGACCGTGCAGCCGGAGCGGGCTACAACCTCCGCGGCCCGTTCGTCCCACGTCAAGGCGGAAACATCATTGATCATATTCGCGCCGGTGGACAACGCCAGCTCCATCACGGCCGCCTTGCGCGTGTCCACGGAGACAGCCACGCCGGCTGCGGCCAGGCGCCCGATGATCGGCATGATTCGCTCAGCTTCGTCCCCTTCCCAGACAGCTCGCGCACCGGGTCTCGTTGATTCACCGCCCACATCCACGATCGCTGCGCCCGCGGCGGACATTTCATGACCGGCAGCGATCGCTTCTTCGCTATCGGTGAATTGTCCCCCGTCAGAAAAGCTGTCCGGCGTAAAGTTGACGATCCCGGCGATCTGGGGCTGATCCAATCGAACCGTGCGGGACCCAAGCTGAAGCGGCGCGCGCGGCGATGTCAGGTTGCTCCAGGCCGTAGCCGCCTCCTCGCCCAGCCCGGCCAGTCTTCCCTCGAGTTCGCCTACAGTCACCAGTTCGATGTCACTGGCGCTGATAATTTCGACGGCGGAGAACCAGAGAAGTCCGCCAGCCAGGCGCGCAACCTTTCCGTCGTGGCCGAATGGAGCGTCGACGAAGCCGGTGGGACGAAGATAGACGCGGTCGCTCATACACCCCTTGCATAGGCCGTGGTTGAAGCCTGGGAAAGGAAGGTCGCTCAGCTCAGCGAAGCGAGGTAGGCCTGACGAAGCGAATCGATCGGCACCAGGTCGCCAGCTTGTTCGACATGCCAGAACGTCCAGCCGTTGCACGCAGGGGCCCCCTGAACCAGAGCGCCGATCTTGTGAATTGAGCCCTGCCCGGCGTCCTGCTCGATCGAGGAATCGGCGCGGACCCGCGCCGTCCAGCGGCGCTTCGAGTCGGTAAGCAAAGTGCCTGGCGCGATCAGCCCGCATTCGACCAATGTTCCGAACGGCACCTTTGGCTGAGTCGAGCGGGAGGCCATCACCTTCATCGCGCTTTCGTCCAGCTCGAGCGTCGATTCGATCCTGGCGTTGGCGACCTCGATGTAACGGCTCTCACGCTCGATCCCGATCCAGTGGCGCCCGAGCCGGCGCGCAACGGCACCTGTCGTGCCGGTGCCGAAAAACGGGTCGAGAACGACATCCCCCGGGTTCGAACAAGCAAGCAGCACCCGATAGAGGAGGGATTCCGGTTTTTGAGTCGGGTGCGCCTTGGCGCCGGCTTTCCCCTTCACCCTTTCGCCCCCGGCGCAGATCGGCAGCAGCCAGTCGGAGCGCATCTGCAGATCTTCGTTCAACGCTTTCATGGCGCGATAGTTGAAGGTGTAGCGGCTGTCCTCCGACCGCGATGCCCAGATCAGAGTCTCATGAGCATTGGTGAACCGGGTGCCGCGGAAGTTCGGCATTGGATTCGACTTGCGCCAGATGATGTCGTTCAGGATCCAATAGCCCTCGTCCTGGAGAGCGGCGCCGACCCGAAAAATATTGTGATAGCTGCCGATCACCCAGAGCGTGCCGTTCGGCTTGAGGATTCGCCGGGCCTCCTTCAGCCATGCCCGAGTGAAGCTGTCATAATCGGCGAATGTGGCGAACTTGTCCCAATCATCGTCGACGGCATCGACGCGGCTTCCCTCGGGTCGGAACAGGTCGCCGCCAAGCTGGAGGTTGTAGGGCGGATCCGCGAAGACCAGATCGACACACGAATCCGGCAGCCGTGCCATCGCCGCTACGCAATCGTCCTGGAGGATCGTGTCGAGAGGAAGTCCCTCCGCAGCGACTTTCGATGTACCCGAACCCGCCGCGGGTGCTGACTTTGCCGGCCGTTGCCGCACGAATGTGTCCACACGCCCCATTACGCTCATCACCGCGCCCCCTTCGCTTTCATCCCAAGCTGAGTCAGGCGGACTCCCCGGTCAAGAACACAGACTTGCCGCTGACGCTTGAAGCCCTGCTCGACGTTGCGGGAACGAAAGGAGTCTTCGCTATATGTTGTGGGCCGGGAGGGGTCGCAGACTCAATCTGAAGTAGTGTGTTGGGAAAGACTCAGCTGCGATCCAATCGAAAGGAGCCCTAGGTCCGGCCTTCCAGCCGGACCGGAAGAGCCTAGGCAACCAGCTGCGGCGTCACTTTCAGGTCCATCGAATATTGCTGGACGGGTGCGAAACTGCGGCGGTGGAGTGGCGTCGGTCCGAGCGCTCGAAGTGCGCGGAGATGCTCCGGCGTGCCATAGCCCTTGTTCGTTTCCCAGCCGTAGCCAGGATGCTCTTGCGCATGTTCCCACATGAGACGGTCACGGGTCACCTTCGCCACGATCGATGCGGCTGCGATCGAGCGGCACTTGGCGTCACCAGCGACGATGGCCAAAGACGGCCGTTCCCATCGCGGACAGCGATTGCCATCGACGAGCACCATCGCTGGATCGACGCCGAGAGCATCCACTGCCCGGCTCATCGCCAGCATTCGCGCCCAATAGATGTTGAGCCGATCAATCTCCTCTACCGAGGCCATTCCCACACCGATGATCGCCACCTTTCGAAGGCGGACACAAATTGCCTCGCGAGTGACGGCGGGAAGCGCCTTGGAATCGTCGATGCCGCGGGGAAATTTCTCGCGGTCCAGAATGACCGCAGCAGCCACAACAGGACCGGCAAGCGGGGCGCAGCCGGCTTCGTCGACTCCTGCTAGCGGAGTTGGATGGACTTTCTCGAGCTTGAAGCAGGGCCGGGCCATTGGCTCGAGACTATTGCTAGCGCCAAACCGGGACCAGCCCCCGCCTCACCGTCAGTCGACATTGTTGTGGATTAAATTCCACGGCACCGTTCCAAGCGCGTGGCCGATCGGCCCATGACCACTGCCGAATCCGGGCGCTTCTCGGATCGCCGCCTGAACATACAAGCGAGCTCGATCGACCGAGTCCGCCAGCTCGCGCCCCTGACCAAGGCCACAGGCGATGGCACTCGCCAGCGTGCATCCCGTACCATGGGTATTCAATGTCTCGACCCGCTCCGCCTCCCAGCGGTGGAGCTTCCCACCAGGCTCAACGAGCACATCGGTCAGCACTTCCGATTGGAGATGCCCGCCCTTTGCGAGAACCGCCTTTCCGGTCGCGCGCACGAGATCGAGCGCGGCATCCTCCAGGGACTCGAGATCCTTTATGTCACGACTGGTTAGCGCGGAGAGTTCCGGCAGGTTCGGAGTGGTCACCGTCGCGAGCCGCAGCAGCCGCTGGAAGGCGTCGATGGTCGCATCGTCCGCCAGCGACGAGCCGCTGCTTGCCACCATCACCGGATCGAAAACGATCGGCAGTTCGAGCGACTCAAGACGATCAGCGACGACCTGCGCAACCTCCGCGGATCCAATCATCCCGAGCTTCACCGCGTCCGCACCGATATCGGTCAGGATCGCGTCCATTTGACTCAGCACCATCGCCGCCGGCACCGGCATCACCTGCTCGACTCGAAGCGTGTTCTGGGCGGTAATCGCGGTGATCGCTGTCATTGCGTGGCCACCGAACATCGTCACCGCCTTGATGTCGGCCTGGATACCAGCGCCTCCGCCAGAGTCAGAGCCCGCGATGATCAGGATACGTGGCGGGATCATGGCGGGCCTCGACGTTGCAAAGAGGCCGGATATTTCTCGAGCAGATCTGGTGAGCGTGCGGGCCTCCGCGTCAGCCGGCCCCCGCAATTCGGACAAAGGCCGGCGAGCTGCCCTTCGGAACACTCCACGCAGAAAGTGCACTCAAACGAACAGATAAATGCATCGGCGCCATCCGGTAGCAGGTCACGTCCGCAGCATTCGCAGTCAGGTCGCATTTCAAGCATGTTGGGCGATTTCTTGGATCATGCGGCCTTCACCGCTTCGCAGATCGAGTCGACCACTTTCGTCACCAGCTGTTCATCCTCGCCCTCGGCCATGACCCGGATCGCGGGCTCGGTGCCCGACTTGCGGATGACGAGACGGCCGCCGGATCCGAGCCGCGCCTCACCGGTCGCGATCACGGATTTGACGCCTTCGTCTTCTAGCGGGGATTTGCCCTCGAAGCGCACGTTCTTGAGCAATTGAGGAAGCGGTTCGAACAATTTCAGCAGCTCGCTGGCTGGACGCCCGGCGACGACGAGCTCCGCCAGTATCTGAAGTCCAGCAACGAGACCGTCGCCGGTCGTTCCATAATCAGTCAGGATGATATGTCCGGATTGCTCGCCGCCGACATTATAGCCCTTCGCGCGCATCGCTTCGAGAACATAGCGGTCACCCACCTTGGTCCGCTCCAGTTTGAGCGACTCGCTTTCCAGGAATCGCTCCAGCCCCAGGTTCGACATGACCGTCGCCACGATGCCGCCACCTCGAAGCAAGCCGCGACGATGCCATGATGAGGCGATCAGGGCCATCAGCTGATCGCCGTCTACGACCCGGGCTTTTTCGTCGACGACGATCAGACGGTCGGCGTCACCATCCAAGGCGAGGCCAAGATCAGCCTCATTGTCGAGGACTGTTTGTCTAAGCAGGTCAGTGTCGGTCGAACCGCAACCGTCATTGATGTTGACGCCGTTCGGAGTGACCCCGATGGCGATAACATCCGCCCCAAGCTCCCACAAAGCGGCAGGTGCAACCTGATAAGCGGCGCCGTGAGCACAATCGACGACGATCTTGAGGCCATCCAGGCTCAGATGCGGCGGAAAGGTCAGCTTTGCGGCATGGATGTACCGTCCGCGAGCATCCTCGATCTTCTTCGAACGGCCGATCTCCTCTGCCGCTACCAGCCGCGGCTGCTTTTCGAGCAGTGCCTCGATCGCCAGTTCGTCCTCGTCCGACAGCTTGAATCCAGTGGGGCCGAATAGCTTTATGCCGTTGTCGACGAATTTGTTGTGACTGGCGGAAATCATGACGCCCAGATCGGCACGCATCGAATGGGTGAGCATCGCGACTGCCGGTGTCGGCACTGGGCCGACCATCACGACGTCCATGCCGACGCTCGTGAATCCGGAGATGAGGGCGGTTTCCATCATATATCCGGAAAGCCGCGTATCCTTGCCGATGACGACGCGGTGGCGATGGTCGCCACGCAGGAAATGGCGGCCGGCAGCCTGGCCGATCTTCAGTGCCATTTCCGCAGTCATGGGACTTTGATTGGTTCGACCTCTGATTCCATCGGTGCCGAAAAATTTGCGCGTCATTATGTTCGAGCCCTTCCGGCCTTTTCGGTTACGGGCGCCTGATAGCCCGATGTTCTGTAGAGCGCGAGACTGCGCTCGCTGCCTTTTTTCCGGTGCTTTCCGGCTGCCCACCGGGCGGTTAAGAAGCGTTGATGTCGCCACCCACCAGAATCCTGCTCGCCCTCGTACTCGGCCTTTCTGCTGGGATCATTGTGGTCGCCAGCGGCGTGCCCTGGGTTGAAGAGTCGATCCTACTTCTCGAACCGATCGGCAATCTCTGGCTCAATGCACTGCGGATGACGATCGTGCCGCTCGTCGTATCCTTGCTGATTACCGGCATCGCCGCCTCGGCCAAGGCCGCACGCGCCAACCGGCTGGCCGGCCGAGCGTTGATCCTGTTTGTGGCCTTGCTGTGGATCTCGGCGATAACGTCCGCAATTCTGACGCCGCTGCTTCTCGACTTTTTCCCTTTGCCGCTCGAATCCGCCGCGGCGTTGCGCGACGCGCTGAGCGTTTCTGCGCCTGTCGGTCAGGCTCCGAGCTTCGCCGACTTCATCCAGTCCATCGTTCCATCCAATGCGATCGCAGCCGCCGCGGAGGCGGCAATCTTGCCGTTGATCATTTTCACGATGGTGTTCGCCTTTGCCGTGACTCGCCTTCCGGCAGAACCGCGCGAGCGGCTGATCGCGTTCTTCGAGGCGCTCGGCGACACCATGCTCATCATGATCAACTGGATTTTGTGGATTGCCCCGGTTGGTGTGTTCGCTTTGGCTTATGTCGTTGGCGCTCGGGCCGGCGGATCGGCCTTCGGCGCGCTGATCCACTACGTCCTCATCGTCTCGGCGGTAGGTATCGTGCTTTGGCTCGCCGCCTGGCCCCTTGCCCGGTTCGGCGCCGGCATCGGGTTTGGAAAGTTCACCCGCGCGATCGCGCCGAGCCAGGCCGTGGCGTTCAGTACTCAATCATCTTTGGCCACTCTCCCGGCGATGCTTCGCGCCAACGCCAGGCTGGATGTCCCGGTTGCCGCGTCCGGCGTCCTCCTGCCGATGGCGGTGGCCGTCTTCAGAGCCACCGGGCCAGCGATGAATTTGGCGGTCGCTATCTACATTGCCTATTGGTTCGGGATGGAGCTGACGACCGCCCAACTCGCCTTCGGAGTTGCCGCGGCGGCAACGACGACGATGGGCGCTCCGGGGATACCCGGCCAGGCGAGCTTCGTTACCTCGATTGCCCCGATTTGTATCGCCATGGGCGTGCCCATCGAGCCGCTGGCGCTACTGATTGCTGTCGAAGTACTCCCAGATCTCGTTCGAACCGTCGGAAACGTCAGCATGGATGTCGCCGCCACCGCCACCGCCGCCCGCCGCTCCGGTTTCACGGAGGCGGAGAGTGAAACCGAACAGGATCGCCTGCTCGAGCAAGGAGCCTGAACCGGCCCGCATGTCTCTATCTGAGTTGATACGCCGGTGAAATGACTTCCAGTACTCCGCGAACTGCTCTAGTTTGAGGTTATCGAGCCAGTTCTGCGTACCAATAGACAATCGTCAGGGAGAAGCAGGGATGAGCACTCGCACCTTCGCACTGATTTTCGGCATCGTCTTCCTCCTCGTCGGAGCTGCCGGCTTCGTGTCGCCAGCGCTGTTGCACCCACACGATTATCCGGACGTAACCGTCAATGCGTTCGAGGGCGACGTCCTGGGACTGTTCCCAGTGAACGTCCTCCACAGCCTCGTCCATGTTCTGTTCGGCATCTGGGGCTTGTTGGCGTCACGGGGCCTTGGTGCGTCAGTCAACTACGCCCGAGGTGTAGCCATCATTTACGCTGTCCTGACGATAATGGGCTTCATCCCGCCGCTGGACGTTACCTTCGGTCTCATCCCGCTATTCGGGAATGATATCTGGCTCCATGCACTGCTCGCGATCGTCGCCGCCTATTTCGGCTGGGTGCATCGCAACCCGACCACCGTCTGACCTCCTGCGGTCCCGGCCCGGCGCAATCACGCCGGGCCGGACCTTGGGCAGCGCGCTCTGTCTTGGCGGGTCATTAAGCGTTCATCGCATTGGTGAAAATACCTCAAAGGCCGCTGGCGCAGCGCGTCGGCCTTGGGTAAAAGGTTCACCATGATCCGTTATCTCCGTGCTTCCGGGCTGGGCCTTCTGCTCGCCTCCTCGACGCTTTCTGCTGCGATTCAGCCGGCCGCGTCCCCGCAAGTCCCGACTCCGCCTTCGGTGCAGCAACCCGCTTTGCCGCAGCCGAGTCCGGTTTGGCCGAGACGGGCCGCGCTCGAACTGACGGCTTATGTCGAACAGATCGGACGAGAGGGTCTCGATCCAGCGGATTATAGCCTCTCCGAGCTGCGTACTGCCATCAGCAGCGGCGACGAGACAGGCTGGAGCGCCATAGCCAGCGACGTGTTCCGCAGGTTGAGCGGTGATCTCAGCGGCGGCCATGTCCGCGGTGATGATCGCCGCGGCTGGCACATGCCGGACAGCTCCATCAACGGAAATGATCAGCACCGCCTGCTCATGGGCGTCGTGCAGAATGGCGGCGTGGCCGAAACTCTGAACGCGCTGTTGCCCACGCACAGCCAGTATAATGGTCTTCGCCAAGCCCTGGCCAACACCGCGGATACTGATCAGGCGAAGCGGAATCTCATTCGAACGAATATGGAGCGCTGGCGCTGGATGCCACGCAACCTTGGCGAGCGCCACGTCATCGTCAACGTCCCAGCCTTCACCGCGGCGGTCGTCGAGAACGGTCAGGTCATCGCGCGCCACCGCACGGTGGTCGGCTCCCGGCGTACGCCGACGCCTCAACTCGCGTCCAATGCCGTGGCGGTCACCTTCAACCCATGGTGGACCGTCCCCCAGAGCATCATCCGCGAACTCGGCTCGATGCGCGGCTACGAAGTTCGGCGCAACGGCAACCAGCTGACTGTCCGTCAGCCTCCGGGTCCGCGCAACTCGTTGGGCCGGCTCAAGATCGAAATGCCCAACGAGTACGCGATTTTTCTTCACGACACTCCGGCCCAGGCGCTTTTCAGCCGACCAGTTCGGGCTTTCAGTCATGGCTGCGTGCGCACCCAGAATATTCGGGATTTCGCGGCCGTCCTTCTCGCGCCCACAGGGCAATGGGATCGCGCCGCGATCGATGCGGCGATCGCGACCGGCGAGAACAAGCAGACGCAGCTGGCGGCGCCTGTTCCGGTCTATATCGCCTATTTCACGGCCGCAGCGACGACCGACGGCGACATCATCGCTTATGAAGACATCTATGGGCGTGACGTGCCGGTCAGGCAGGCGCTCAACAATGCGGCAAGCACGACCCAGGTCGCCAGCAGCGACTGAGCTACTTATCGGGCCCGTCGTATAGCAGGCCTTCTCTTTGGCTTGGGATTCGTTCCGAGCGACGGACCAGATTCAAGCTGCCCTGCTCGACGGAATGAAAATGACTCCGCCCGCGACCGAGAGAAGGTCGCTACGCCAAACGGTCAGCATAGAGGAAACGGCCAGGACCGAGGCGGGCAAGGACTTCCTGAAGGCTCCGATGGGGAAGAGCGAAGCAGCCTTCGCTGCGGCCTAGTCGTCCCGTTTCCTGGGCCACATTGGGCTCGGCATACCAAGCGGTGTGGACGACGATGGCTCGAGCCTCGGCATTATTGTTCGTGGGGTCCAGACCCCGAACGCGCATCGAACGCCCATACTTGCCGTGATAATAATTTCTCGTCAGATACGAGCCGCTCGAACTGGCTTCCGACCCGAACTGATTAGAGAAGTGGTGCAGGAAACCGGTGTGGCTCGGATCCGAGCCGCGGCCATGCGATACCAGGTGTCGGCTGACCCGGCCCGTATTGGTGTCCAGCAGGAAGAAGCGGTCATCCCGCGACGCGCGGGTGAAATCGGCGATTCCCACAACGTCGCCATGGGTGATCTGGTGGCGATGGCGATCGAAAGCGGCGCGGGCTCGGGCAACGATCCTGGGATCCACGGTTGGATCCACCATGATCCGCGGCCGCGCCGGAACCGTCAAGGCGGCAGCAGGCGAAGGCACGGGCGCGACCTGCGCATCACGAGTGACGGCCGCGATCAAAGGTGAGGAGACGGCGGCGACAACCCCCGTTGCGGCGCTCGCTTCGATGAACTGCCTACGCGACAAAGCCATGGACTACCCTCCCCGGTGCGAGACTGAAAATAGGGCTATTCCTGTTTCGTCTCAATGCTCTGTTCCATCCCTCGGGTCGCTTCGTCCCAATTCGACCGCCATTCGCCGCAACAATTGCTGAGCAAAGTTAACGGGCCTTTCACTGCGGCGACGAGCCGTGCTGGAACTGCGCTCAACCCCAGGAGTCTATTCGAGCGGGGCGGTGACGGAGATTCGGCCTTGCTCCAGAGACTTGAAATTGCACCCCCAATCGCGCCGATGGAAGCGCGCCTGGCCGACGAACTCCCCGACGGCGACGGCTGGCAATTTGAGCCAAAGTGGGATGGCTTCCGCTGTCTCGTCTTTCGGGATGGTGACGAAGTCCATCTTCAATCCAAGTCCGGCAAGCCGCTTGGTCGCTATTTTCCCGAGGTCGTCGATTTCGTTCGCGAGCTCGATGCTGATCGCTTCGTCGTCGATGGCGAACTCATCATTCCCGTTGGGAAAACACTCTCCTTCGACGCACTTCAGCTCCGGCTCCACCCGGCCGAAAGCCGAGTACGCCGTCTGGCATCAGAAACGCCGGCGCAGCTGATGCTATTCGATCTCTTATTCCACAAGGAAACCAACTATCTCCAGGCGCCTTTGTGGCGCCGGCGGCAGACCCTCGAACTGCTCGGCCTGGGTGAAGCGCGCGATCAGGTGCTGCTCTCGCCTTATACCGAGGATCGCGACATTGCATGCCGCTGGCTCCAGGAGGTCGGTGAGGCCCTTGACGGAGTGATCGCCAAACAACGCGATGGGACCTACGAGTCCGGTGAGCGGGCGATGGTCAAGGTGAAACAGATGCGTACCGCCGACTGCGTCGTTGGCGGATTTCGCTACGGGACCAACAGCCGGGAGGTCGGCTCGCTTCTTCTCGGACTGTTCAACGACCGCGGCCTGCTCGACCATGTCGGCTTCATGTCGGCCATCCCCGCAGCGGAAAAAGCTGCGTTGACCAAGAGGCTGGAGACGTTGAGAGGCCCGCCAGGTTTCACCGGCGATTCACCTGGGGGACCCAGCCGCTGGTCCACCGAGAGAACAAGCGATTGGGAGCCGCTCCGCCATGAACTGGTAGTCGAAGTGCGCTACGACCATGTCACCGGCAACCGTTTTCGGCACGGGACGCGGTTCCTGCGATGGCGACCGGACAAGGCGCCGACGCAATGTCGGATGGATCAGCTCCATTCGGAAGCGCGGCCAGAAACGATCCAAGCCGAGCTTGTGCGAACATGAGCGAACGGACGGTCGAGGGAGTGCGGCTAAGCAATCCGAACAAGGTCCTCTATCCGGAACAGGGAATCACCAAGAGCGACCTTGCCGATCATTATGTCGCCGTTGCTGACTGGATGCTGCCGCATGTCGCATTTCGACCGATTACGATGGTACGCTGTCCAACCGGTCGGCAGAAGAACTGCTTTTACCAGCGTCATGCCGGTTCCGGAGTCCCGAAGCAGATCGAGAAGGTCGTCATTTCCGGCTTCGACAAACCCTATCTCTTCATCAAGGATCTGGCCGGCCTGATCGCCCTCGTTCAGATCGGTGTGTTGGAAATCCACCCTTGGGCGGTCACGACTCGACATCCGGACCGGCCTGACCGCCTGACCTTCGATCTCGACCCAGCCGAGGGCCTTGGCTTTGCAGCCGTCGTCGCGGCGGCCGTCGAAGTCCGGGACAGGCTGGATTCGCTGGGTCTCTTGAGCTTCGTGAAGACGACCGGAGGCAAGGGTCTTCATGTCGTGGTCCCGTTCCGGCCATCCCTCGAATGGCGAGAGGCCAAGGCCTGGACCAAGACCTTCTCCGAGCAAATGGCAGCCGATTCTCCGGCGCTCTATCTCACAAAGATATCCAAAGCGGAGCGGACCGGACGAATCTTCATAGATTATCTGCGCAACGACGCGACCGCCACCGCGATCGGCCCCTACTCCACCCGCTCCCGGATCGGTGCACCGGTCGCGACGCCCTTGTCCTGGGATGAAATCGGGCCAAAACTCGATCCATCCCGTTTCAACATAACGACGATTCCGGCGAGGCTTGCAGAGGGCTTCACCGATCCCTGGTTTGAAATGCCGCAGATCCAGCAGATGCTGCCACCGCTTCGGTCGAGCTGAAGGGTCTCATGGTCGTTGCCGCCGAGCTTCGGCAGCCGCTTTCGACAGCCGGCGGGCGGTTTCCTCGGCCGCTTCGGGAGTGAGCGATACGGCCACGCCATCGGGGCCCTCAACGATGACGTCGCCCTGTTCAGCCGTCACTTCACTAGGCTCTGCATAGGCGGTTACGGATTGCATGGTATCGCCTCCTTCGGCGCACAAACCGGGCTTTACCGCCCAATGTTCCTCATGTGTCGCCAGCGCAACGTTCCACCGGGCTTTGGTATCGGCTTGCGTCAGCCAGCTTTCCCGGTCCAAAGCGCGGCCAAGCGTTCCGGAGCAAACATGGTTACCGCGGAGAGCAAGCAGACAGTCTACGTGGTTGACGACGACCGTGACGTACGTCGTTCGTTGAGCTTCATGCTCACCGCCGACCAGATCCGCTCATATCCATTTGCCAGCGGCAGCGATTTCCTCGAGGCTTTGCCGGATCTCGATCCAGGCTGCGTCCTTCTCGATCTTCGAATGCCGGACGCCGACGGGTTCGCTGTCCTGGCCGGCATGGCGGAACGGTTCGTGGATTGGCCAGTGATCGTCATGACCGGTCACGGCGAGGTATCGGTCGCAGTGCGGGCCATGAAGCTGGGCGCGATCGATTTCATCGAGAAGCCCTTCACTGAGGAGACCCTTCAGGCTGCATTGAAAAACGGTCTTTCCCTGCTGGTTACTCGTGAAGAGCAGGGTCAACGCCGGCGCCGCGCCCATGAGCGGGTAAAGCTCCTTACCGCGCGTGAACGCGAAGTGCTTCAGGCGCTGCTGGCTGGCCAATCCAACAAGCTCATCGCGGAGCAACTCGGGATCAGTCTTCGAACGGTGGAAATGCACCGCGGAAACATGATGGACAGGCTGCAGGTCAGCAGCCTCGCTGAAGCGTTGACGCTGGCGATTGAAGCCGGGATCAAAGCGCCTCCAGAACCTGAGCACTAATCGATGCCGAAGGATACACGCCCCGACCCAGCACAGGACCTGCGAGCGGACGGCAAGTCCGTTTCAAGACCAACACCGGCAGAAGGCGACGAGATTTTCCGTTATGCCGCCGAGCTTGCCGACCTGATCGTCTGGACGGCGGACGCCCGTGGCGAGTTCCTTTCCATCAGCCCACGATTCACGGAGCTCACCGGCTTGCCACCCGGATCGCAGAGAACGGCGATGCACCCCGACGATGCCGAGCGGACGATAAAGGGCTGGGAAGAGGCGACCGCAGCCGGAGTCGCTTACGCCGCCGAATTCCGAATGCGGGTGCGGGACGGGAGTTATCGATACTTCCGGGCGAGATCCGGCCCGCGCCGCTACGAAGATGGACGTCTGGTTGGCTGGTATGGCTTTACCGAGGACATCCACGACCGTCGGCTGGCACAGATCGCGCGCGATGAGATGGAGGAGCGCTATCGGCTCGCATTTCAAGCGACGAACGACGCTCTGTACGACCTCGACCTGGTGGCGCGGGAAATCAGCTGGCGGGCAACGGGTTCGGCATTCTTCGGTTATCCGGCGCAGGATGGTCCGACACCGTTGTCCTGGTGGGCAGAACGAATCCATCCGGAAGATCGCGACCGGGTAGTCCGAGGTTTCGAAGGGATCATAACGAGCGATCGGGACCGCTGGACAGTCGATTACCGTTTTCAGAAGGCAGACGGAAGCTTCGCGCATCTTCACGACCAGGGTCTGATAGTGCGGGATCTAAACAAGCGGGCTCTGCGAGCGGTCGGTGCGATGACCGATTGTACTCAGCAGCGCCAGGCCGAAGCCGAGCTGAAGCGGACGCAGGAAGAGCTGATTGAGCTGGCTCGCCGAACTGCCATGGGCACTATGGCTTCGACATTGGCGCATGAGCTTAACCAACCGCTGGCCGCAGCCAGCAACTATATCAGCGGAGCCAAACGCCTGGCATCGCAGTCGGAGCTGGCTTTGCCAGCGCCAATGCTGGACGCCCTCGAATCGGCAGCCTCGAGCACTCTGCGTGCCGGTGAAATCGTCCGTCGGGTGCACGAACTCGTGGCGCGCGGCACCATCAGCGCTGGGGCCGTGAAGTTGCCGGCTTTGATCAGCGAGGCGAGCGTCCTCGCCTTCGTCGATGCCGGCATGAAGGGCATCAGGCACCGATGCGATTGCGACCCGGAGGCCGAATGGGTGTGGGCCGACCGCATCCAGATCCAGCAGGTCCTGATCAACCTGATCCGAAACGCGATCGAGGCGATGGAGAATTCCGAGGTCCGCGAGATAGAGATCTCGACCCGCAGGCTCACGGACGACTTGATCGAAGTGAGGGTCACGGATTCCGGCACCGGCATCGATCCGGACAAGGCCGACACTCTCTTTTCCCAATTCATGACGACGAAGAGCGGCGGTATGGGGATCGGGCTGCCGATCTCGCGAACCATTGTCGAGGCGCATGGCGGCCGGATCTGGGCCGAGCCGGCAGGACGTGGCGGTGCTGAATTCGTCTTCACCCTTCCCGCGAGCAGCCGCGACCGCAAAGGGCCGGCCCGCCCTTGAAATCGTGGATTGGCTTCTATCTGAACATGAGAAGAGGGAAACGATGATGGCGGAACAGCAGGCGACTTTCGCGGGTGGATGCTTTTGGTGCACCGAGGCGGTGTTCAAGGACCTGGCGGGCGTTTCGAAAGTGGAGAGCGGCTATACTGGGGGGCACGTGACCAATCCCACGTACAAGCGGGTTTGCGACGGCGATACCGGCCACGCCGAAGCGATCAGGATCAGCTTCGATCCCGAGCAGATCGGCTATGGCGACCTTCTCGACATCCTGTTCGCCACTCATGATCCCACTCAGCTTAATCGCCAGGGCAACGATGTCGGGACCCAGTACCGATCGGCGATCTTCCCGCATTCGCCCGAGCAGGAAGAGGAAGCTCGAAAGGCGATCGAGCGCAATCAACCCAACTGGCCGGCCCCCATCGTCACGACGATAGAGAAGCTGGCAGAATGGTATCCCGCCGAGGCTCATCATCAGGATTATTGGGAAGGCGAAGGCCAGAGCAGCCCTTACTGTCTCGCGGTCATTCCTCCCAAGCTGCAGAAACTTCGCAAGGGCTTTGCCGACCGGCTCCGTAGCGAAGCGGTCTAGCCCAGCCGCGGCGCCGCCGCGCGGCGAAGGCGATCATTGATGGCAATTCCCACGCCTTCGTCAGGTATCGGCGCCACCGCAATCCGAGGCCGGTCCTGAGCATTGGCTTCGTGAAGCGAGGCAAAGAGATTCGCCGCCGCCTCGATACAGTCTCCAGATCGGCTGAGACTGCGGTCGCCGGCGATCGCACCGAAGCCGATCAGCCATTCATCCGAGGCAACTTCTACGGCGTTGAGTCTGAGGGGTTTTGCCGGAGCATAATGGCTGGCCATCTGCCCCGGCGCCTCGATAATCGAACCCGGTGCCTCCGCGTCACCGAGACTGATTGGCCCGGGTCTCAGTACCCTAAGCCGCCCGTCGGCGACCGCGACGATCGTCGATTCAAGACCGTGCGCCGTCTGTCCGGCGTCGACGATCATTGGAATCCGGCCGCCGAGGCTCTCCAGGACATGCTCGGCACGCGTGGGACTGATCCTGCCGCTGGCATTGGCAGACGGCGCCGCCAGCGGCCGCCCCGTCGCCTCCAGCAAGTCGCACATGGCCGGATGGGCGGGACAGCGCAAAGCCACCGTCGCGAGACCCGCGGTGACAAGGGAGGCGATGGGTGCCTCGTCGCGCATCGGAAGGACCAGAGTCAGCGGCCCAGGCCAGTAAAGGCCGGCGAGCCTCAGCGCGGCCGTTTCGAACCGGGCGATCCCGAGCGCATGATCAAGATCACGAACATGGACGATTAGTGGATTGAAGCTGGGACGTCCCTTGGCCGCATAGATTCGGGCCACCGCCGTGCCATTGGTCGCGTCGGCGGCGAGGCCGTAAACCGTTTCGGTCGGGACGGCGACCGGATGGCCGGCCAGGATCAGCTTCGCCGCCGCCGCAATCGACGCAGGGCCGTAGGCTTGGACCTTCGTTTGCACCATCTAGGTGGCGGGCTATAGCGCGCGTTCCACCTTCGCAACTTTTGGAACGTCATGAGCTACACTCCGCCGGTCCAGGAACAGAAATTCCTGCTTACCCATATCGTCGGTATGGAAGAGCTGACGGGAGGCAATGGCTTCCAGGACGCCAGTCCCGACATCGTCGATGCCATCCTCGAGGGCGCCGCAACGTTCGCGGCCGGGGAGTTCGCCCCGCTCAACCGGCTGGGCGATCAGATCGGCGCGCGATGGTCGCCAGACGGTGTAACCCTGCCGCCGGGGTTCCGAGACGCCTATCAGGCTTATGTCGACGCCGGATGGGGCACGCTCGCAGGGCCGGTCGAACAGGGTGGCCAGGGTCTGCCGCTGAGCCTCGCGACGGTCGTGATGGAGGATCTCGGTTCCGCGAATATGGCCTTCTCGCTGGTCATGATGCTGACCCCTGGAGCAGTCGAGGCACTGAAGCACCACGGTACGGAGACGCTGAAAGAAGCCTGGCTGCCGAGACTGATCAGCGGCGAATATACCGGGACGATGAACCTGACCGAGCCGCAGGCAGGCTCTGACGTCGGTGCGCTCAAGACCCGGGCGGAACCGACGGGCGATGGCAGCTACCGGATCCGCGGCCAGAAGATCTTCATCACCTTTGGAGAACACGATCTTACCGACAACATCGTCCATCTGGTCCTCGCCCGGCTCCCCGATGCGCCGAGCGGCACCAAGGGGATCTCGCTGTTCCTCGTTCCCAAGATCCTGCCGGATGGAACGCGCAACGACCTTCGCTGCGTCTCGATAGAGCACAAATTGGGGATCCACGCGTCACCGACCTGCGTCATGTCTTACGGCGACGAGAGTGGCGCCGTAGGCTGGCTGATCGGCGAAGAGAATAAGGGCATGGCGGCAATGTTCACGATGATGAACAATGCCCGCCTGAACGTCGGCCTCCAGGGGGTTTCGATCGCGGAGCGGGCGATGCAGCAAGCGGTCGCCTTCGCGATGGAGCGGGTCCAGGGCGCGCGGGAGGGTCGGCCGGCGCGTATCGTCGAATTTCCGGACGTCCGGCGAATGCTGCTTCGGATGAAGGCGCTGACGCAGGCGGCGCGGGCGCTGACTTATTACACCGCGGGCCAGACCGACCGCGCCACTCTAGGAGACGAAGCCGCTCGCGCCCGGGCCGATTTGCTCACGCCGCTCGTCAAGGCTTTCGGAACAGACGTCGGGGTCGAGGTGACCAGCCTTGCCGTCCAGGTCCATGGAGGAATGGGCTATGTCGAGGAAACCGGTGCCGCCCAGCATTATCGCGATGCCCGGATCTCGCCGATCTACGAAGGCACGAACGGCATCCAGGCCGCCGACCTCGTCGGGCGGAAGCTCGATCTGCAGGGCGGCGCTGCGCTGTCGGCGTTGCTCGCGGATATCAGAGCCGGCGGCGGCAATGACGCCCTGAACAGCCTCGTCACAGCGATCGAGGACATCGTTCAAAGGCTACGCAACGGCGCCAGCGTCGACGACCGGCTCGCGGCCTCTTATCCGCTACTGACCATGCTCGCGGTGGCAGTCGCCGGCTGGCTGATGACTCAACAGGCCAACGTGGCCGAGCGCCAGCTCGCTGCGGGCGACGGCGATCCCCGGTTTCTCGGGATGAAGATCGCCGCGGCCCGCTATTTCGAGCATATCGTGGAGGAAGCTCTGGGGCTTTCCGGCCAGACCATGCAGGGGGCCGATCTGCTTTACTCGGTGTCCGAGGATAGTCTTCGGGCGTGAGTCACGACGTTGCGGTCCGGGCGCCGTACCAGGTAAGCGGTTCGGGCTCTGGCGCTTAGAAACGCCGAGCGAGCTTGTGAGGACGCTGGCCGACGGTGCGCCAGATCCGGGGTCCGAGATCGACCCGGAAGGCACCCATCTTCTCGCTCGGCTCCTGAAGCTCGCGACCGACGACATAGGATTTGGCGGTCTGGCCGGTCCGTCCCTCGCCCCAGTCATACAAAGCGTTCACGCCAACGACCGGGATGAACAAGGTGCGGTCGGACAGCTTCATTGCCCGCATCTCGGCCAATGGCATCGCCACTTCGCCGTCGATTATTCCGGTCTCCCCCGGCTTGATTCCAGGCAGTATCAGCTTGGCCGCATCGCGCCCCGCGGTTCGGAAGAAGGCGCCGATTTCCTTGTCCTGCTCCTTGCCGGCGTTGAACAGCATCACGTCGATCCGGAGGTCCCGAGCAACGCTCTGGCCGGTGTTGCTGACCGACATTTCGAACTGAACGACCCATTCGGTGTCCGTGAAGGACGCACGCTTCGCCTTTAATTCCACCTCCAGCCACGGCCTCGGAACAGGCTGCGGTCGGGGTGCGGGCGGCGCGGCGGCGGCCGGCAAGGACGCCTCGGCAGGTGCATCCGAAGAAACAAGGCGTCGCCGAAGCAGCGCGGCACCGGCCAGCAAACCCACCACAAGCAAGAGATAAGGCCACCAGCTGCCGCCTTGCTCATCGACTTCGGCCGAAGGAGCGGGCGCTGGGGCCACCGGTGCCTCTAATGCGGGCGGCGGCAGAGCTTCGGGTCCGACGACGATCGGAGGTACGACTTCGCCGCTCGGTGGCGGCACGGGCTCGGACTGAGGCCGCTCCCGCGGCGTCGCCGGGGCCGCAGGACGCAACTCGTTCGGGCGCTGGGCGGGACTTTGCGCGTTGGGCGCGGGCTCGGCAGCAGGGCGCTGAGGCGGTGGCTGGGTGACGAGGCGCTCGCGCGGCTCGAGCTGGAAATCTTCGAGCCCGGGCGGGCCGATCACCACATCGGGACTGCTGCCTGCTTCATTGCCGCTGGAGCTGTTGGAGGTCGCAGATTGCTGGGCGTGCGCGGACGATGCCACGCACAGCAACAGGGCGCTCACGACGCCGCCGATCTGGCTCCGTTTGAAGTGACTCATCTATTCTGCCCGAACCGCTCGCCGCTTATCCCCAAGGCGGCTGACATAGTCGCCAAGGCGCAACATTTTAACGGCGAGTCAATGTCCGGGCGCTGAACGGCCGCTGCGGTGCGGCAAATGGGTCACACAACGCGCGATAGTCACACGAAAGCGGACAGGCCATGACCGCTGAACAGGACGAGAAGACCGGAGGCAAAGGAAAAGCAAAAGGCGTGAAGGGGCTTCATGCGAAAAATCCTGAAAGCAATTGGCTCGGTACAATGCTTCTCGGCGTACAATGTTGCAGGCTGATGCCGGCATGGCTTTCGGCAGGTTTCAATTGTGTCTGCCGGCGCCGCTTCAGGCGAGCGCGCGCTCGACCAGATCCTCGACGTCGAGGCCGAGTCGGCGCATGTGCGTCGAGATTTCCGGCCAGCGTTGCTCGAGGAAGTCCTTGCGTTCGGCAGCGCGAAGCCGATCGGCTGCGCCCGCTGCGACGAACATGCCGACGCCACGCTTGACGATGACCAACCCTTCCTCCTGGAATCCCTGATAGGCCTTTGCGACCGTCAGCGGATTGGCGCCGAAATCGGCCGCGAGGCTCCGCACCGACGGTAGTGGATCGCCGTCACGGACTTTACCGTCGAGGATCATGGCACCGATGCGGTCACGGAGTCGGAGATAGACAGGGCGTTCTTCATTCATGTCCGTTATGCTGTACTAATACAGTCGGCTGGTCAAGGACAATCTGCGCCCATTATGGGACGAAAAACACGCCGTCAGGCGGGTCGCCAAAGCGAATATACATCGTCCAGCTCAGGTCTCAGCCGTTCCTCCAGCTCGACCTTGGGGGTGCCGAGGAAGATGAAGCCGGCAATCCGCTCGGGCGGTGCTCCGAAGGCGCGCAAAACCGCGTCGGAATAAGCGGCCCAGCCGGTCACCCAGCCGCCCGCGAATCCCGAGGCGTGAGCCGCCAGCAGAAGGTTCATGCAGGCGGCGCCGCAGGACAGTTCCTGCTCCCAGGCCGGTATCTTGTGGCCGGGAATTGGGCTCGAAAGGGCGACGATCAGCTCAGGCGCCTGACGGGCGAAGCGCTCGGTCGCCTCGATCTCCAGTCGGCCCGGCGCCGGATTGTCGACCCGATAGGCTGACTGGAGCATCGCAGCGAACGCCTCGCGCTGCGTCTTCGCAACGTGAACGAAGCGCCACGGGTGAAGCTTGCCATGATCGGGCGAGCGGGCAGCAATGCCGATTATTGTCCTGAGCTCATCTGGATTTGGGCCTGGCTCGACGAGGTCGCGCGGCCGCCCGGAGCGGCGGGTCTGGAGCAGTCGGAGCGGGGTCGACGGATCGTTGAGCATGAGAAAAAGGGCGCTAGCAGGGGGCAAAGGATGCAACAATCCCGCTTCACAACCGGGATCAAGGCGTTAGTGTGCGCGCCTTCATCCAGCCGCTCGGGCAGAGGCGGCGCTCAGTTCGGGGAGTGTGCACGTGGCGATCGAAACCCTTATCTTGTTCGGCGCAATCGCCGTCCTGCTGATCCTGATGGTCGCAGGCGCGTCTATCGTGACCAGCAGCAAGGCCGAGTTCGCCGGGCATCCCAAAGGTCTCTACGTCCTGTTCTTCGCCGAGATGTGGGAGCGTTTCTCCTATTACGGCATGCGCGCCCTTTTGATCTTCTACCTGACGCAACACTGGCTTTTCTCGGACGAGCGCTCGTCGATCATCTACGGCGCCTATACCGCCCTTGTTTACATCACGCCGGTGCTCGGCGGCTATCTCGCCGACCGTTATCTCGGCCAACGCAAGGCCGTCCTGTTCGGCGCCGTTCTGCTGACCTTCGGCCACTTCCTGATGGCCTTCGAAGGCATGAGCGGAATCACTGACGCGGCGGTCAAACAGGCCGATCCCGCAATCAACATCTTCTGGCTGGCCTTGTCGTTCATCATCGTCGGCTCGGGCTTTCTCAAGGCCAACATCTCAGTCATCGTCGGACAGCTTTATCCGCGCACCGACGTCCGCCGCGACGGCGCCTACACCATCTTCTACATGGGCATTAACGCCGGCGCGGCGATCGGCACGATCATCGCCGGCTATCTCGGCCAGACCTACGGCTGGTCCTATGGTTTCGGCGCCGCCGGCGTCGGCATGCTCCTCGGCCTGATCGTCTTCATCGTCTTCAAGCCGCTTCTCCTCGGCAAAGGCGAATCGCGCGATCCCGAGCGGCTCCGCTCGATGGTCGGACCGATCAAGTTCGAATGGCTGATCTACCTGATCGGCTTTGCCGCCGTCGCCGGGATCTGGGCACTGATCCAGTATCAGGAGGTGGTAGGCGGACTGCTCGGCGTGTTCGGTGCCGCTTTGGTGCTCTACGTGGTCGGCTATGCGGTGACCAAGCTGCCGGCAGAGGACCGCGACCGGATCTTTGCCGCCTTGTTCCTCATCTTTGGATCGATTCTGTTCTGGGCCCTGTTCGAGCAGGCCGGATCGTCGCTGAACCTGTTCACCGACCGCTATGTGGCGATCGGCGGGGTTCCGGCATCGATCTTCCAGTCGATCAACCCGATCTACATCATCCTGCTGGCGCCGTTGTTCGCCACCTTGTGGGTGAAGCTCGGCCGGCGGGGGATGGAGCCTTCCGCTCCCGCCAAGTTCGGGCTCGGCATGATCCAGCTCGGCGCCGGCTTCCTCGTCCTCGTCGCCGGCGCTTATGCCTTCGGCGTCGACAACCCGACCCCGGTCCTCTTCATCTTCCTGATCTATTTGCTTCACACGACCGGCGAGCTCTGTCTGTCCCCCGTCGGCCTGAGCGCAATGAACCGCCTTGCGCCGGCGCACATGGCCAGCCTGATCATGGGCACCTGGTTCT